>JAITDS010000157.1 GCA_031282435.1 Spirochaetaceae bacterium | reverse complement strand
TATTTACGTGGTTCGTTCTGTAAGGAAATTATTTAACTGTAGGGTCTAATACCATTTTTTATTTGGCGTTGCCAACTCGAACCGCCCTAAAGGGCGGGGTATTAGACCCCACTGCGAATAAAAATCAGGAGGCTCTATGGCGCAGCATCAATTTAAGACAGAGGTTAGTAAACTATTACACCTTATAATACATTCACTATACTCAAACCGTGAAGTATTTTTGCGGGAACTAGTATCCAACTCATCGGACGCGCTTGACAAATTAAAATATCTTTGCGTGGCGGACGAGGCATTCAAAGGAATCAGCTTTGACCCGCGCATTGACATTTCGTTTGACAAAAACAAGAAAACGCTTACAGTCGCGGATAACGGAATCGGCATGAATGAACAAGAACTTGCCGATTCTCTGGGCACAATTGCCCAGTCAGGGACAAAAGCTTTCCTCGAAAAATTAGAAGCGGACGCAAAGAAAGACAGCAATTTGATAGGTCAATTCGGTGTTGGCTTTTATTCGGCGTTCATGGTAGCGGAAAAAATTGAAGTAACGAGCCGTAAAGCCAATGAGGAGCAGGCGTGGATATGGTCAAGCGACGGAAAAGGCATATATGACATAGAAAGCTCAAGCCGCGATACACACGGCACTACAGTTTTATTACATCTGACTGAAGAAGGCTTAGAGTACGCAAACCGCTGGACTATCGAAGATATAATAAAGCGGTATTCGAACCATGTAGCGTTTCCAATATATCTTACGTTTGACGAAAAAGAATGGGATGATAAGGGAAATGAAAAAGATGTAAAAACAAAAACTGAACGCATCAATTCCGGAACAGCGCTCTGGAGAAAATCCAAAAAAGAAATAACACAGGAAGAGTATAACGAATTTTATAAACAAATTTCCCGCGATAATGAAGATCCGCTTTTGTATATGCATACAAAAGCGGAAGGTTCGCTCGAATATATAACACTGTTTTATATACCCAAAAAAGCGCCAATGGATATGTTCCACGCGGATTATAAGCCGGGCGTAAAACTTTACGTTAAACGGGTTTTTATCACGGACGATGATAAAGAATTAATTCCGGTCTGGCTACGCTTTGTGCGCGGCATAATTGACAGTGAAGATTTACCGCTGAATGTAAGCCGTGAAATCCTTCAGCAAAATAAAGTGCTGGTAAACATAAAAAGCGCTTCCGTAAAAAAAATACTTTCCGAATTAAAAACATTATCCGAAACCGATGCGGAAAAATGGAAAACATTTGTTTCCGAATTTAACCGTCCGCTAAAAGAAGGTCTGTATTCGGACTGGACAAACCGGGACGCGATTTTAGAACTAGTTCGTTTCAAAAGCAGCGTGGTTGAAGGATGGACAAGCCTTGCGGAGTACGCGGCCCGCATGAAAGGCGACCAAAAATACATCTACTATATCTCAGGCGGAAATGAAAGAACGCTTAAAGCCTCGCCGCTGCTCGAATCGTACAGGGCGAAAGGCATTGAAGTCTTAATAATGGATGAAGAGATAGATGAAATTGTTGTGCCGCAGGTAGGGCGCTATAAACAAAACGCCGGAGACGCCTCGAAAGAATGGGAGTTAAAAGCGGTAAATCAGAGCGGCGCGGATGAAGAACTAGGTGAAAAGCCGGATACAAAAACGGAAAGCGACGCGAAACCTATCATCGAAAAAATCAAAAACGCGCTTGGTGACAGAGTAAAAGACGTAAAACTTTCACGCCGGCTGTTGGATTCGCCTTCGTGTATAGTGGCGGACGCAAATGATCCCAGTCTACAGATGGCGCAAATGCTGAAAGCGATGGGGCAGGATAATATTCCCGACATCAAACCAATACTCGAAGTGAATCCAAACCATCCGCTGGTAACCGGATTAAAAGACACGGAGGACGCGCTTGTGATAGCGGATACGGCAAACGTGCTTTTGGACCAAGCCCTGCTGGTTGAAGGTGTTAAACTGAAAGAGCCGGCGGATTTTGTGAAACGGCTTAACAGGCTGCTTTCGCAGAAAAAATGAACCACCCCCGCCGCAGAGCGCGCTTTTGCGTGACTAACGCGGTAGAGCGGCGTTTGCGGCGGGTTAATACAAGCCAAATCTTGCGCGGCGGGATTATGCGGGGAGTATAAGGTTAAGGAATTAACTATATGAAATTAGCAAAAATACAGAGCCTGTTTTTTATTGCCGCGATTACCGCTTTGATTTCTATATTAAACGCCGTGCCGCTCAACGCCATGGGCGGCGGAGAGGACGGCGCGGGTAACACGGGCGACGCTTCAAACGGCTCGTCAGATTTCATGAAAAAGAACAACGGAAAGACGGTAACAGTCAGCGGAATAGTACGGATGACCGGAAGTATGCCTTTTACAGAAATTGTGATAAGCGATGATGACGGCGACTGGTTTATCGGCAAAGACGAACAGGACAAGCTTGCACGGTATGAAGGCCAAACAGTTACGGTAACAGGAAAGGCCGAATATACCAATTTAGAACTGGCAAACGGCGAACCGCTCGGCTTAAGGCGCGCGCTGACAAACATCAAAATTAAACGGTAACGCGCCGCCAATGTCCGGAACATTTTACCGGTTTATAGCGTTTGTGCCGCACCCGAATGTACGCGCTGAATTTAACAAATACCGCCGCGAACTATTCGCTTCAGGCTGCCGGTACGCCTTTTCTTTTCCCGCCGCCGCTCCAATCGCGCTTGTCCAAAACCCCGCCTCCAAAACCGGATTAAAAAACACGGCGGCGCTTTTTAGAGAATATTGCTATAGATTCGACGAAAACGGAAAAATACAAACCTCTTATATTTCATCTGTAACTCTGCCGGACGGGCAAGTTATAGCGGGGCCATGTCTTTCAATCACCACGCCGCCTATTTCAGAAGACATAGAAATTATAGAAAGATATCCAAAACTTATACTCGGAGCGGGCATATTTCCCGATACGCCGGTGTTGCCTGCCTTTAGTCCGAACCCGTTCCGCGCCGCCGCCATTGCCAATATGACCCTGCGGGAACTTCAGTACAAGTTTTCATATTCATGGACAATAGATGCCCCGCACTGGCTTCCCCGCTGACGGACCACGCGCAAGCGATTGAAGCGGTATGAAAACGCGCAAGCGTTTTCATAATAGCGGAAAGCGCGGTTTTCGCCGCCGCAGGCTTGCCTGCGGCGGCGAAAATGCGCCCAAAATGAAAAAAGTATTGATGATATACTGCTGAAACCTTGTAAAATCTTGAATTTTCCCGAACCCGTAGCCGTTACGGCCCGGCAGTCAAAACTCAAGGTTGTTACATATAAGCAGGTACACCGTAGATTACACGGCCTTCCATTTTTCGCTGGATTTACCGTAGTAAGCGTTTATATACATCTGCTTTATTTCACTGATAAGCGGATAGCGTGGATTTGCGCCGGTGCATTGGTCGTCAAACGCCGCTTCCGACATCGCGTCCAAACTTGAAAGGAAATCCTTTTCGTCAACGCCGTAATCCTTAATACGCGGTTTTATATCTATCTCGCTTTTTAGCTTTTCTATCCCTTCGATGAGAGCGCCAACCTTATCGTCGTCCGTTTTCCCGCCAAAACCCGCGTCCGCGGCCAACTGAGCGTAACGCGCCTTCGCCTGCGGGTATTCGTACTGAGGAAAAGTTCCCATTTTGGGCGGGGCTTCACAGCAGTTATAGCGTATGACTTCGCTAATTAAAAGCGCGTTGGCAATTCCGTGCGGCAAGTGGTGGAACGCGCCCAATTTATGCGCCATGGAATGGCATACGCCCAAAAATGCGTTGGCAAAAGCCATGCCTGCTATTGCGGCGGCGTTGGCCATACCTTCGCGGCTGTCCATAGCGTCATTGCCGCGCTTATAGGCTGCCGGCAGATGTTTAAAAATCAGTTTAACTGCTTGCAGCGCCGGACCGTCCGTAAAATCCGTAGCCATAATTGACGCGTACGCTTCCAAGGCGTGAGTGAGCGCGTCTATTCCGCTTGCGGCGGTAAGTCCTCTGGGCGCGTTTGCCATAAGATCGGCATCCACAATAGCCATGTCCGGCAACAGTTCGTAGTCGGCAAGCGGGTACTTTTGCCCCGTAGTCTCGTCAGTTATGACGGCGAAGGGCGTTACCTCGCTTCCCGTTCCGGCGGAGGTGGGGATGGCTATAAAATACGCCTTTTCGCCCATTTTGGGGAATGTGTAAACGCGCTTACGAATATCGCAGAAACGCATCGCCATATCCGCGAAATTCGCCTCCGGATGTTCGTACAGCACCCACATAATTTTGGCGCAGTCCATAGCGGAACCGCCGCCCAAAGCGATAATCACATCCGGCTCAAATGTCCGCATAGCCGCGGCCCCTTCTTTGGCGCAGGCAAGCGTCGGGTCAGGCTGTACGTCATAAAACGTACTGTGCGTTATGCCAAGCGCATCGAGCTTTTCCGCAACCGGTTTGGACGCGCCGCTTTTGTATAAAAACGAATCGGTTACGATAAACGCTTTTTTCTTATCCAGCACAAACTTGAGTTCGTCCAGCGCGACCGGGAGGCATCCCCGTTTTAAGTATATTTTATCCGGTGTTCTAAACCACAGCATATTTTCTCTCCTTTCCGCAACGGTTTTTATATTCAAAAGATGTTTTACGCCAACATTTTCAGATACCGAATTCCCGCCCCACGAGCCGCAGCCTAACGTAAGACTTGGTGTCATTCTAAAGTTGTATATATCTCCAATGGCTCCCTGCGAAGCCGGAGTATTTATTAAAACGCGCCCTGTTTTCATGCGCTCTATAAAAGTTTTTATTTTTTTTGCGCTTTCCGCGTTTCCGTTTTGGTCCGCGTACAGCACGCTGGTATGTCCGTAGCCACCTTCTTTTACAAGAATTGCGGCTTTATCAAGCGCGTCTTCAAAGGTTTTTGCCTTGTAAAGAGCCAAAACGGGGGATAATTTTTCATGCGCGAACGGTTCGGAGTTTTCAACGCTTTCAACTTCGCCAATCAGAATTTTTACCCCCTCTTTTACCGGAATTCCCGCCATATTCGCTATTTTTTCCGCGCTTTGTCCTACAATTTTTGCGTTTACGGCGCCGTTTACCAAAATTATGGCGCGGAGTTTATCCGTTTCATCCTTTTTTAACACATAACAGCCGCGTTTTACAAATTCTTTTTTAACTTCTTCATATACTGAATCAAAAGCTATAACCGACTGTTCGCTCGCGCATATCATTCCGTTGTCGAAAGTTTTTGAATGTATAATCGAGCTTACGGCAAGCGGAACGGACGCGCTTTCATCAATTATTACCGGTGTATTTCCGGGCCCTACTCCGATAGCCGGCTTGCCGCTGGAATAGGCGGCCTTAACCATACCCGGCCCGCCCGTTGCCAGAATTATATCCGCTTCGCTCATCAGCATATTGGTAAGCTCAAGACTTGGGTGGTCTATCCACGCGACTATGCCTTCCGGCGCTCCGGCGGCGACTGCCGCTTCCAGCACTATGCGGGCGGCTTCCATCGTGCATTTCTTGGCGCGTGGGTGAGGCGATATTATCACGGCATTGCGGGTTTTTAACGCCAAAAGCGTTTTGAATATGGCTGTGGAAGTAGGGTTTGTGGTGGGAATTACCGCCGCGACCACGCCTACAGGTTCGGCTATGGTTTTTGAGCCGCCGCTCTCATCGCTTGCTATAACGCCGCAGGTTTTTACGCTACGGTAGGCGTTGTAAACGTACTCCGAAGCAAAGTGGTTTTTAATAACCTTGTCTTCCATTACGCCCATTCCGGTTTCTTCAACGGCAAGACGCGCAAGCGGTATTCGCGCTTTGTTAGCCTCACGCGCCGCCGCAAAAAAAATCGCGTCTACCTGTTCCTGCGAAAATTCCGAAAAAACCTTTTGCGCCTCCCGCGCCTTACATAAGACACGCTTTAGACTTTCGACATCCATTACAGCCTCATACTTTTTATCGTTCATATAGTCCTCCTGAACTTTTTTTATCTTGACGCTTCCCTCAAACCCAAACCGGTTTAGGAAAAGCGCCATTTATGCCGCCGTACATCACATTCCCAAAAGGCGGAGTATTTGCGCTTTTCCACGAATACCACGAATACCACGAATACCGCATCGAGGCCGCCGCCGGTTCATTTCTCCGGTAAGACTGCCGTAACCCGCATTGAGTCTTGAAACAGTTCCGGGAATAAAGAGGCGCGGCTTCATGCCGCATTTGAGCAATAACGAGTATAAAAGTTTATGCGTGATGCCAAACAGCGTTTCCCGGCCTAATCCACGAAGCCTGAAACCAATAAGCGCGGTATTCCTGAAAAATCGAAACCGCAGTATCCTAAAGTCTCCTGACTAACAGGCCGGCAGTTTTCACTGCCGCGTCCGCCGGCCTTCCCGGACATTCCAAACAATGCTTGGATGCGCCCGGTGGCCCCGTCAACGGCGGATTTTCCTGATCACAGTTACGAGTTAGCGGGGGATTTGCGCCCCACTTCCTTTGAAAGATACGAGAGCATTATAACAAACTTAAAAAGATTACCAACCGGATGTAAGTTATATAGAGAGATTATGCCGAGCGGCGAAATGTTATTTCCGCCTTTTTAACAGAAGCATTATGGGCAAGTACAGTTATATTTACTCTTTATAAAGCTAAAATAATTAGCGCGATTTTGTCAATGGGCCGCGTTGCGGCAAATGAAATCAAAGCATAGCAGGGTGTCATGCCTCAGGTCAAAATCAAACCATACGAAAAGTCAATAATACCGGTATCTAAGGATACCGGAGTGCCGTATACGGAGTTGAATTTGAAAGACCGTAAAAAACTTACACGGATTATCGCTAAAAGCTGTCAAAAGGCAAAAAAGCCGGTAAAATCTAAAATCTTGGACACCTTCATCAGCCAAACCGGCTATGAACGGAAGTATGCCGTCCACCTACCGGCCAATGAGGGAACCTTGAAATGTGTCAGTAAAAACCTCAAAGCCCAAGTCTCCCGGAAAAGCCGGAAGAAGCGGGTGTATACCGGGATTTACGATGATGCCGTTAGGGATACCCTTATCCCCGTTTGGCCGGCCTTTAACTGCCTTTGCGGGAAAATCCCGGCTCCTTTCCTCCACGCCAATGTGAACCGCATCGCGTCCTTCCCGCAATTCGCCATGACCACGGCTGTCAGGGAAAAACTCTCACGCATAAGCGCGGCCGCAATAGACCGCCTGTTAAGAGCCGCGAAGCGGAAGACGCGCGTCAAGGGAACCGG
>JAITDS010000151.1 GCA_031282435.1 Spirochaetaceae bacterium | reverse complement strand
GGTCGATATGCCCGCGCCTACGGCGCGTTCACACCTCCCTACGTTTGGTCTTCCGCTACCCCCCTCTGCGGGGGCGCGGCCCCCGCAACGCCCCCACCCCGGTGGTGGTTTGGTTCCCCGGTAACAAAGGCTTCGGGTAGTTACCAATCATTTCAGGACACAACCTAAGCGCTGTTACGCTACTAACAGGAGTTTGCGAAGCGCAAACTCCGCAAAATCAAACCGCTTTCAGCGGTTTGATTCGCGCAATGGGATTGTAGGGGTGCGAAGCAGACACGCCGCGCAGCGGCGGGCAGACGCGCCGCCCCTGCGGGGGCGGCGTGGCCGGAGCGATAGCGTAGCCCCGAAAAGCCCGGTTTCCGGCGCGAAGCGCCGGAAATGCGCCCAAATTAAAAAACACCGCAAATACACCGCCGCCTGCAACCGCGTATGCCAAGCGCCTTTTTCTTGGTGGAGGCGCGGAGTTAAGGCCGTTTTGGGTATGCCGCCGCGGAGCGGACTTTAAACCCGCTGGCGGGCGCTGGCGGGCTTGAAAGTTGATTGTTGGACGGATATTATTATGAAATCATGTGTACAAGGAGTAGCGGCATGAAAAAGAAAGTTGTACTTGCCTATTCCGGCGGACTCGACACAACAGTGATTATACCTTGGTTAAAAGAGAATTATGATTGTGAAATTATTGCCGTTTGTGTGGACGTAGGACAGGATGCTGATTGGAAGACAATTAAAAAGCGCGCGCTGGATACCGGAGCGGCTGCCTGCTATGTTGCCGATGTTAAAAAAGAGTATGTCGAAGATTATATTTGGCCCGCCCTAAAAGCGGGCGCGTTGTATGAAGATAAATACCTGCTGGGAACGGCGACCGCGCGGCCGCTTATAGCCAAGACGCTCGTTGAGTATGCGCGTAAAGAAGGCGCGTCCGCGATAGCTCACGGAGCGACAGGAAAAGGGAATGACCAGATTCGCTTTGACCTTGGAATTGCGGCGTTTGCGCCGGACTTGGAAATTATCGCGCCGTGGCGTGTTTGGGATATAAAAAGCCGCGAAGAAGAAATTGAATACCTTGAAAAACGCGGAATACCTGTACCTATGAAGAAGAGCGATTCGTACAGCAGGGACGACAATTTGTGGCATATCAGTCACGAGGGTCTCGAACTGGAAGAACCGGATAACGAACCTAAGTACGATTCCATGCTCAAAATGAGTGTTCCGCCTGAGAAAGCGCCGGACACTCCCGAATATCTGGAGATTGAGTTTGAAAAAGGCATCCCGGTTGCGGTAAACGGTAAAAAGATGGACGGCGTAAACCTTATTTACGAGCTGAACAAACGAGGCGGGGCGCACGGCGTTGGAATTGTTGACATCGTAGAGAACCGCGTTGTCGGCATGAAAAGCCGCGGCGTATACGAGACTCCGGGCGGCAGTATTCTTTACTACGCACATTCCGAGCTGGAACACATTTGCCTTGACCGTCAAACATATTCTTTTAAGCAGATTGTCCGCGACAAAATGGGCGAGCTTATTTACGGCGGTTTTTGGTTCACGCCGCTGCGCGAAGCCCTAAGCGCGTTTGTTGATTCTACGCAAAGCAGGGTAAGCGGTAAAGTACGTCTAAAACTGTACAAAGGCGGTATAAGTCCGGCAGGTGTAAGCTCCCCGCTGTCCCTTTACAACGCAAATCTGGCCAGTTTTGCCACAGGCGAACTGTACAATCACGCGGACGCGAAAGGATTTATACGTCTTTACGGACTGCCTGTTCTGGTGAGAGCATTACTTGAACAGAAAAAACCAAGTGTTAATTGACCGCCGGTTAATTTGCCGCCTTACATTACTCCGCTTGTTTATCCCGTCCAATACGGCTAGAGTATTACCATGAAAATAGCGCTTGTTCTGGGCAGCGTAAGCGATATGCCGGTTGCGGAAAAGGCATTTGAAACGCTTGCCGCTTTTAAAATTGAGTATGAGACCCATATCTTGAGCGCCCACCGGTCCCCTGATGCGGTGGCGGATTTCAGCCGGAACGCCCGCGAGCGGGGTTTCGGCGTGATTATAGCGATTGCGGGTATGGCGGCTCATTTGGCGGGCGTGATAGCGTCGTATACTACGTTGCCGGTGATAGGCGTTCCTTGCAAAGGCGGCGCGCTGGACGGGCTTGACGCTTTGCTCTCTACCGCGCAGATGCCTTCCGGCGTACCTGTCGCAACGGTGGCGTTGAACGGCGGCGTAAACGCGGCATTGCTTGCCGCGCAGATACTTTCACTTGGAGACGGCCGTCTTGCGGACGAGCTTTTGGCCTATAAAAAGCGTCTTGCGGATGAAATAACGCGGAAAGACGCGGAATTAAATAGAGTTATTCGGAAATTTGAAGTTTCCGAATAACTTCCGTTTAAAAACGCAAAACGCCATGCGTTTTGCAAAGACTTGGGCGACAAGCAACCGGGTTGGCGAACAAGTCTAATTCATAAAAAGCGTTTGCAAAAACGCGCGGTAGGATGGTTATGAGCGGCAACTATAAAAAACTTGAGCAGCTTTACGAAGGCAAGGCTAAGAAGGTCTTTAAGACGGACAGAGATAATGTGTATATCGTGGAATACAAGGATGACGCTACCGCCGGTAACGGCGCAAAAAAAGGCATTATAGCCGGTAAAGGCGTTATCAATAACCGTATAACAAACTATTTGATGCGTCTGTTGGAAACAGACGGGATCCCAACCCATTTTATCGAAGAATTGAGTGATACGGAAACGGCTGTGCGCCGTCTTGCGATAGTGCCGCTTGAGGTCATAGTCCGCAACATCGCGGCTGGCAGTCTGGCGGTTCGTTTAGGGCTGGCGGAAGGGACAAAACTCCGTTCCACAGTGCTTGAATACTGTTACAAAGACGATGCGCTAGGCGACCCGCTGGTAAACGAGTATCACATAATCGCAATGGGCTGGGCAAGCGCCGCCGAGTTAAAAACAATTTCGAATTACGCATTTACGATAAATAGATTGCTTAGCAAACACCTTGAGAGCGCGGGGATAGAACTAATCGACTTTAAGCTGGAGTTTGGCCGAACCGATGACGGTGAAATAATACTGGCGGACGAAATTTCGCCGGATACCTGCCGGTTTTGGGACGTAAAAACCCGCGAAAAGTTGGATAAAGACCTTTTTCGCCGTGATTTAGGCGGCGTTGAGGCTGCTTACCGGGAAGTTATGGAGCGTCTTTTGGGACGGGGCTATAGGGGCGACAGAGCGGCGGCGCAATGATACACGAAGAATGTGGTCTTTTTGGCGTTTATGCCAACGGGAACGCCGCGGCAACTGAAAATTTATCGCAAATTTGTTATACCGGCCTTTACGCCGTGCAGCACCGCGGACAGGAGAGCGCCGGTATAGCCATCAACAGCGGCGGTGTTATTACAAGCCGGCGGGACCTTGGCCTGATTGCCGAGGTATTTACGCAGGAAAACTTAAAACTACTTGGCAATGGCGGAGCGGGGGAAATAGGCATCGCGCATGTACGTTACGCGACAACTGGAAACAAACGCCGTTACAACGCTCAGCCGCTGGTAGTAAAACATATTAAAGGTTCGCTCGCGCTTGGGCATAACGGCAATCTTACTAACGCCGCCGCGCTGCGTAAAGAACTTGAGCTTAAAGGTAGTATATTTTATTCATCAAGCGATACTGAGGTTATTGTTCATACTATAGTACGCGAGCGGCTTTCCGTAGGTTCTATTGAGGATGCCGTTGATGTGTCGTATTCAAAGCTAAAAGGCGCTTTTTCTCTTTTATTAATGAGCAGGAGGAAACTTATAGCCTGCCGCGACCCGAACGGTTTTCGCCCGCTCTGCATAGGCCGTTTGGGAGAAAGTGTTGTATTTGCCAGCGAAAGTTGCGCTCTTAACGCTGTCGGCGCGGATTTTATACGGGATGTTGAACCCGGAGAGATTGTTATAGTGAGTGATGAAGGTATACGGAGCATTAAAACACATTGCGGCGCAAAATCATCATTCTGTGTGTTCGAGTATGTCTACTTCGCGCGTCCTGACTCGGTGATAGACGGCGTTTATGTTCATGAGGCGCGGGTACGGGCGGGAGAGATTCTCGCAAAGGAACATCCTGTCGACGCGGATATAGTAATCGGCGTCCCGGATTCGGGACTGGACGCGGCGCTCGGTTATTCACGCGCCAGCGGCATACCTTATGACACCGGTCTGATAAAAAGCAAGTATATAGGACGCACATTTATTACCCCCAGTCAGAAACTCCGCGAGATAGGAGTCCGAATCAAACTGAATCCTATACGCTCGGTGATAAACGGGAAGCGCATAGTCATCGTTGACGATTCTTTAGTACGCGGGACTACGAGCCGCAGGATAATCGAACTTTTGCGCGGGGCGGGCGCGAAAGAAGTACACATGAGGCTGTCGTGTCCGCCTTTCAGACACCCATGCTACTTTGGCACGGACATAGATACGCGGGAAAATCTGATTGCCTATCATCATGAACTTTATGAAGTATGCGATATAATAGGCGCGGATACTCTGGGTTATCTTTCTATAGAGGCGCTTTATGAAATAACCGCCGGCTGCAACTCCGGCCTTTGCTGCGCTTGTTTTTCCGGCGTATATCCTGTTGATGTTTCCGGCGTTCAATTAAAAACTGAATTTGAACAAGACATAGATACTGATTAAAGCATATATAATCGGGCGCGTTAAATCTTTCAGATTGAGGAGTATGTGATGAAAAAAAATATAACTGTGATTTTAGGCTTGGGCTTGGCGGCGGTAATGTTTTCCGCTTGTATCGGGTTAAAAACCGGAATTGATGTTAAAAAAAACGGCGGCGGTACAATAGAGATGGAATATCGCGTATCGAATGAACTTCTTTCTATGGGTTCGCAGGCGGGTAATGAAGATTTTCCGCCGCTTCCGGTTGGGGAACAAGATTTTGAACGGACTTTTGACCGTATACCGGGTATAAAGATGACTTCTTATTCAGAAAAAGAAGACGGGGATGATAGTCTTTTTTTAATAAAAGCAAAATTTGACAACCTTAAAGCCCTTGTGAATTTTCTTGATTCGCAGGGACGGCAGGCGGCGGTTGAGATTAAAGACGGGAAAACGTTTTTTTCAATAAGTTTTGATGTAGACGATAAAGATATAGATCCGGATTTTGTGCAGATTCTACCTGTGGTTTTTGAAGACTATTATATGGAGTTTACAATTAAGCTTCCGAATAAATGCGAAGTGTCATATCTTGGCCCGGACGGAGAAAAACTGCCCGGCCTGCCTTACGGGGAAACCGCCGTTACTTCGGACACTGTTGATTTTTCATCATCAATGGCGGAATTGTTTTCCAGCGGAGGCGCTTCGTCAATGGTGATAAGCTGGTAGTTTTTATATTCCATGAATAAGTTGTTTTATGGCGATAATTTGACAATAATGCGAAAAATGACCGCCGGTAGTGTGGATTTAATATATCTTGACCCGCCTTTTAACAGCAATAGAAGTTATAACCTTCTATACAAAAACACAACGGGATTGCCTATTCCTGAGCAAATAGAGGCTTTTTGCGATACATGGGAATATGATTATGAAAAATCAGAAACAGCGTACCAAATACCTGAAATTATGCGGCAATACGGCATTCAAAATGACGTTGTTCAATTCTGGTATTATTTGGTATTGGCGTTAAAGGGCGCTAATCCGCGGCTTCTGGCGTATTTGGTTTATATGACGATAAGGCTGATAGAAATGCATCGTATTCTAAAACCGTCCGGCTCAATTTATTCGCAGTGGGGTCTAATACTCCGCCCTTTAGGGCGGTTCGAGTTGGCAACGCCAAATAAAAAATGGTATTAGACCCCACAGTTAAATAATTTCCTTACAGAACGAACCACGTAAATAAT
>JAITDS010000080.1 GCA_031282435.1 Spirochaetaceae bacterium | reverse complement strand
CGAAACAGTGAAACCGAAACGGAGACTTAACATGAGGCTATCGGGAAGGAAGTCGCCCGCTCAAAGCAGCAAAATCGAGTCAAAAAGACTCGATTTTGGTTCTCCGAGAGTGGACATCGGCTCTTTAAGAGAGGAGTTTGGTTCTCGGAGACCTGGAATTAGCTCTCCGAGAGAGGGAGTCCATTCTTTGAGACCCGATTTCGAGTCTTTGAGAGAGGAAATTCCCTCTAAAAGACTTGTTATTGGCTTTCAGAGAGAGGAGTCTGAGTCTTTGAGAAGGGGAATCGGGTCATTGAAAACCAAATTAATTTTTTCATAAGGAGATGATTTTATGCATGAGTACGCAATCGAAGGAAAAGGGCGCGAAAAACTGTTATTTTGGATAGCGTTTGTTTCTATAGTTATGACGCCGTTTATTAATTTGGGCTTAAAATATATTTTTACAAGCATTAATTATATTAGACTTGTTCGCTAACCGGCAAGAAGATATAATCAAGGCATGGGAAAGAGAGAAGTGGCGGCGGATACCAAAGCGGTATTATTTAAACGGTTATACGGGGTGAAACCTGATATGTTTGAAAAGATGAAGGCAATTCTTCAGAAAGAATTCGACATTTTGCACCATCGGGGAGGGAAACCGCCTAAGTTGACGATAGAATACAAATTGTACATAACCTTGAAATATCTGCGGGAGTATAGGACGATGGAAAGTATCGGCAACGATTACGGTGTTGGAAAGAGCGCTGTTTGTGAGACGATACAACGGGTGGAAAACACCTTGATAAAAGATAAAACCTTCCGTCTGCCTGACAAGAAAGTTCTCAAGCGTGGCACGTCATCCGTTGAATACATAGTTGTCGATGTGACGGAAAGCCCGATAAACAGGCCCCAAAAAACCAAAAAGAGCGGTATTCCGGCAAGAAAAAGCGTCATACGATAAAGACGCGGGTAATCGTAGAACAGAAAACGATGAAAATCATAGATGTTCGGGAAGCCAAAGGCAGCGAACATGATTTCAAGATATATAAAGACACTGTCGGGAAACCGGTTCATAAGTCAATCCGTATAGACGCCGATCTTGGTTATCCATGGATAGAGAAGCCGCGTCCGAAGAACAGCCGGACACCCAAAAAGGCAAGCAAGAAGCATAAGCTGACTAAGACGGAGAAAGCGTTTAACATAAGGCTTGCGCGGAAGCGGATAGTGATTGAACATATAAACGCCAAGATAAAAACGTTCAAGAGTATGTTATACCCTTACCGGAATCATTGCAAAAAGACACTTGTTAAGAATAACTATTATTTGCGCTATTATTAACTTTGAATTACGTATTTAACAGGGTTAGCGAACAAGTCTAGTTTATAATTTGCGCCGTCAGTATGGAAATAGCGCCCCCTTTTAGTATCCGCAAATTCCAAGTATTAAGCGAATTACACGTAAGCCAATGCCCCTTTTGTTGTAAAAGGCAATGGAGGGAAGCCGCTGGCGGCCCACTGGCGGGAGCGGGTAGCAACTAAAGTCAACGCGAACCTGCGTTAAGCAGGTTCAGCAGACTTCGGGAGCCAATGCCCTCTTGTTGTAAAGGGCAAAGGAGAAAACCCACTGGCAGGTAAGATGATTTTTCTAAGAAAGCGTATCAAGCACGCGGGATATTTCTGTTAAACAGAAAGTTTTTACATTTGACAACAAATCTTTTACACCGAGATCCGAGGAGCGGTATTTCACGGCGGCGGCGGTTGGAAGAAGCGTTGTAAAAATTAATTTCTGGTTTTCCGGCAAGTTTAGACGGTAATCTGTAATATTTTCTTCGGGCAGAGGCAGGTTATCTATATTTTTGCGATAAGAATAGAGAAAATCTTTTGCGCCGCACAACGCTTTTCCCGCGCTGAACACACGCGCCGGCTCATTTTTCCCGGAGATTGAGCCGTTGTTGAATACAATATGAGCGCCTCCCCCCTCCGCCGCGTTTATCTCCGCGTCAACGGACGAAATCTTTTGCTCAAATTTTTTGCGGTACATGGAAAGCGCTTGCGTTTCGTAGTACCATGAAGAAGCGGTTTCAACACGCCGTAAAGATTTTGTATTGTATAAAAATGAAGCGGCGAAGTTTTCGGCGGGCGTAAAACGATTTTGTCTGCGGCGGAAGTAGGAATATAAATATGCGGGGCGTGTGTAAAGCTCCCCCTTAGGGTAAGAAAAATCGGCCCCGTACACTTCTATTTTTTTCGCGCCCAACTGTTCCGCCAGCGATAACGCGGCGAAAGTAACATTTGCGCCGGACGTATCAATCGCGGGAAACGGCCTAAAAAAGCGCGTTATATAACGGCTTAGCGGATGTCCGCCTGAAAAGAAAAAATAATTTTTTACAAGCGAGCTTAAAAGCGGAGGACTGGATAAATCCAAAAACAGCGGTATTTCCGGCGGCAGAGCCGTCATAAAATGGTAATAGCTTATATGTTGACAATCAATTGATATAACAGCGTCCGGCGGCAATCCGGCTTCTAACAATGTTGTAAGCGCCGTATCTGCCGCGATAAGAAAAAACGATTTTCGTTTTTGCGCGATAATATCAAGTTGTAAATCCAGCGATGGCCCTGCCGCGCATATTGCCGCGTGTTTTACCGGCGCGAAAACGCCGCTCTGTTTTTCAGCCTTAAATATGTTGCGTATGATATTTGAAAACCATCTTTTGCCAAATAACGCTTGCACGGAATAATCGGAAGCCACTTTATCAATCGCGGATTTAACCGCGTCCGCCGCAGCCGCAAAACGCGCTTCATCGCGCATAGTCCGCGCGCGCAGCGGAATTGTTCTTATACCGTCATGCAGCGCCGGTTGAAACGTGTCAAGTATATAATTTTCAATTTCAGACGGCTTAGGGTCAACAAAAATAAAAAAACGCTCATCGTTAAATATTTTTATATAATCATAATGACATAACAGTTCAGCCATACCGTTAATATCATATTCTATTACAAGAAGATGCGCGGTATCGCCGCCTGAAAGAACGGCCCGCGGCAGATAACCCGCGCCAAGCCCCATAATTATAACGTATTGTCCGCCTTTTAACGCCGAAAGTAGTTTGAGCGCCTCCCGTTCCGGAGATACAAGTGAATGGAGAGTATGCGCCGCCCCGCTCGAATCTACCAGAGCGGGAATCTCATTGCCGCCATTGCGCCCTTCTAAAAAACGGTAACGCCCCAATGTTGTTTCCGCGGCGCTGAGACGGGCGCATAAAGCGGGATTGGCGCGTGAAAGGGCGAGAAGATTCCTGTCGAATAACGTATGCTTATCCATAGCGCCTTTCTATTATACGGTATTTTTCACTGACGCGCAGCAGTTCCTCTCTAACAGTATCATATTTATTAGAAACGTTACTAACATTGTTTAATAATAAATTTGATAATTCAACCGTTAATTTATCTTTTGTTAGAGGATTTTCCAATGCGGCAAGAATCGTTGTGATAAAACGTTCAACAGGATGTAAGACCGGGTTTTTTTTGATATATTCGAATATATCCGCCTTAGTATTACGCATTTCATTATTAAACGCATAATTATTATCTGTAATAGCATATATTTCCCGTTTATAATCCTGTCTGGACAACCAGTCCGCGTATACGCCGTTTACGCCGGATTTTGTAATCATTTCAGCGCGCTCAAACTGAAGCGTATATAACGGGATGAAACGGTCTGCGGAAAGCGATAAAATTCTATCAAACGCATAAGGTTTTGCGTGAGTGCGTATATCTTTGTGTGAGAAATTTATTCCCGCAGTATAAACCGCGCCGCTAGACATATAAAGCGCAAGGTCAAGGGCGGAAACACCTACAGTTCCGCGCTGAGGGAAAGATATTTGCGGAATATCAAAGCATTTAAGCGCAATATTCTGCAAAAGACTTTCATCGCTTAACGGTAACAGATTGAAAGATGAGAATTGGGACGGTACAGCGGCGCTAAGATTATAGGCAAGAACCGGACACGGCGTTTTTTGAGAATGTTTTTGCAAGTAAAAATATCTTACGCTTTCAAAAAGATGCATTAACGCCCAGTTTCCGCCATCGCAGGCAACAATAATATCCGGGCGTAAACCAGCCTGAAACAGCGCGCTTACCGCCGATGAAACAGCGATTAATAGACTTCCGTGCTTCGTTAAATGCCGTATAGCGGCGTAAGCGTCTTCTAAACCGGGTCCTGCCCCCGCTACAACGCAGCCGCCGGCACTGTTCCGTGTTATCCGTGTAATTACACAACTGCCGTTAAATAAAAAGCAATTCTTTATAATGTTTTTAAACCACCGCCGTCCAAACGCTGTCCGTGTTCGTTTATTAGCGTCTATTCTTTTTACAAACGCGCTTATGTCTTTTATAAGATTCAAATATTCAACGCCGTAAATACCGGCGGCGGGACGCCATTCAATTATTTTAATTTTATCCGCTTCAACATCATCTATTTCATTTTCTAAAAATGTATTTTTATTAATAGGAGAGTCCGGCAGCCATTCGGCATCCGGCGTATAGACATTTTTGCCCGCATAAAATGTACTTAAATGTAAACTAATAATTTTTGCGTTTGGAAATTTTTTACGCAGTGGTTCAATTACATAGCAAAGACCACATTCGGCTAAAATAATATATTCAATGCCGCCGTGAAGATTTAAAGAATCAATATAGCGTTCCGCTTCAATTAAAGGATTATAACGGGAGTGTATATTTCTTTGTCCGGCTGCCGCCGTGTTTAAGCCGCACTGAGCGTGTAAAAGCGTTTCTTTCATTCATCAATAATCACGAATAAGATTTAATATAATGTCCGTATTATTTGACTCAAAAAAAAGCAACGCGGCGGTTTCAAGGTTGCCGCAAATGCGGTGCGCGACAAGGGCGCAGTCATAATCCTGCGAAAGCAAAACTAAAACTCTGCGGCTTGGCAGGCGTATGGCCGCGCCAAAAGAAGAAATCATGCCGCCTATCTGTTTATAAAAATTTTGTTTTGCTTTTTCTTCAAATTCTTTTGGAAAATCCAAAACAAAACCTTGCAACGGCGAATATATTTTTTTATAATGGTCAAGCTTGCGACGTACCGTCTCTAAGCCCTGCATTATACGAGTCCCAATTCCTTGAATACTTTTTTGTATATTTCAAATTGTTTCGAGCGGGCAAATTCTTCTATTTTCTCATCAGGGAGAGATTCGAGGAGCCTGTCCATATAAGAAAGCACTACCTGTAATTCTTTTTTGAAGCGCTGCGATTCAACAGGATCTTGAGCGTCTTGAGCGGACGGCGCGGTTGCTTCCGACCCTGTCGCAGACGATGGTGCGTTTGCTTCCGCCTTTGACGCGGGCGGCGGAGCGGCGACTGTTTCCGGTTTTTGCGGCGGCGGTGGTGGCGCAACTTCGACTGGCCGCGGCTTTGGCGGCGGAGCAACCGCAGACTCAACCGGTTTTGGCGGAGGCTCTTGCGGTGGCGCGGCTTCGACTGCCGGCTCAGTTTCGTTTAACGCCAAATCCGGCTCTTCAATTACGGGCGTATCATCCAAATTATAAGGCGGTGTAAGAGCTTGAGCGTAAAAATCATCCTCTTCGGAATTAGACTTGTCGTCCAAAGAAGGCACAACAATATGATCTTCGATTGTTTCGGAAAAAGAATCTTCAGGAGAAAACCCAAAAGGAGCGTCTTTTGACGCGGATATATCTTCGCTAAAATCCAAGTCGATTGACGGCGGTTCCTCCTCAAATGCGTAACCCGCCTCATTTTCCGCTAAAACAGGTGAATCGTCCGGCTCCGGCGGTTGCTGCCCGTCGGCAATTGGTTCAGGATTTTCTATGCCGGCGCTATTTATCATTATCGCGTCAAGTTCATCGCTGGAGAGAGTTTCACTGTAATCCGTATCAGCCTCAGCCGCATAATCCGTATCCGCCGCCTCAGCCGTACTATCCGCCACATACTCCTTGTCAGCCGGAGCGGCAGGCTTATTGTTGGCGTTCATTTGAACAGGCGCTGTTGAAACGTCCCCCCGTATTGTCGTAATTTCCTCTTTTAAGCGTGTTAGTTCAGCTTTTATCGTGGAAAGTTCATCTACAATTTTAACCAAAAGTTCAGTTGAACGATTGTCAGCCCGATTCGGCTCGGCGGCGCTTTCGGGAACCGCTTTGTGAGTGTCCCGCGTTTTTTCGGGAATATCGTCTAAACCTATCTCAACGTCATAAGCCTTAAGCGATTCGGCAGCCTTGTCCGCGCCGCCAGCTTCCGCCGCGGCGAAAGCCGGCGGCGATTCGTCCGCTTTTTCTTCTACAATGGGGATATCCTCAGATTTGCCGGCATCAAAATCCACGTCAAACGTGTCCGCCGCAAGCTCCGTTTCGCCATCCACGCCAACGCCCGCATCTTGCGCGGCGCTTTCCTCTATAAAATCAAAGTCCGCGCTTTGCGCTTCAGGCTCTTTCGCCTCAAAATCCACGTCAAACGTGTCCGCCGCAAGCTCCGTTTCGCTGTCCACGCCAACGCCGTCCATATCTTGCGCGGCGCTTTCCTCTATAAAGTCGAAGTCCGCGGTTTGCGCTTCAGGCTCTTTCGCCTCAAAATCCACGTCAAACGTGTCCGCCGCAAGCTCCGTTTCGCCGTCCACGCCAACGCCCGCATCTTGCGCGGCGCTTTCCTCTATAAAATCAAAGTCCGCGCTTTGCGCTTCAGGCTCTTCCGCCCCAAAATCCACGTCAAACGTGTCCGCCGCAAGCTCCGTTTCGCCGTCCACGCCAACGCCGTCCATATCTTGCGCGGCGCTTTCCTCTATAAAATCAAAGTCCGCGCTTTGCGCTTCAGGCTCTTCCGCCTCAAAATCCACGTCAAACGTGTCCGTTGCAAGCTCCGTTTCGCCATCACCGCCGCCGTCCGGGGCTAATAATGCTTCTTCCTCTGATATGGAAAAGTTTTGCTCACCTGAGTCGCCAAAATCAACATCGAAAACACTGGTATCCGGCGCTTGCCCGTTAGACTGGTCCGTGTCAAGGTTGTATCCCGCCTCGTCCGTATCTGAGGCCGAGGCCGGTATACCGGCGTTAAAATTAAAACCGTCTAAACCGCCCGTCATTTCCGGCATTTTACCGGTTTCGTCAAAGAAAGCGCTGTTGTCAAAATCTATGTCTTCCGGCTCGCTTTTTACCCATACGCCGTATTCATCAAGTTCATCGGCAGAGCCAATAAAACCGCGATCGTGAAAAATCGAAGGTTTTTTCCCGCTTTCCATGCGCTACTCCCACATCCAATCCCATAATTATAATATGGATTTTCTTTAGATTATCGGTTAATTATAACAAAAAATGAAGCTTACGTTAAGACGGCGCCGCCGCGCTACAGGGTATATGGCGGAAGCGGGGCATCGCGTGTCATAAAACGAAATGCCGGTTTGTTATTTTGGGCGCATTTTCGCCTGCGGCAGAGGCCGCAGGCGAAAACCGGGCTATCCGCTATAATTAAACGGAACAGCGTAAAACGCCGTTCCGTTTAATTCCGCTTCTATCCCTTGCGCGTCACAATCGCATACGCGCTTGCTTAGTCAAAACCGCATACGCGGTTTTGATTTTACGAGGTTTGCAGTGTAAAAGCCGCGTTGAACTTTCTGAGTTTTGCACTACGCGCAAAACTCAACCCTGTTAGGACAAAGACGATTTGATTTTAAAAGGTTTAGAACCAGTGTTCAATAATTAAAAAACGACCGATATATAGCATATAACAGAAAAAGGAGGCGTGTTTATGGGATATAGCACGGACTTAGCGGATAAACAACGGGAAATGATAGAGCCTGTTTTTAGAAGTAATAAGGGGCGGTATCTTGTCAAACATCCCGGACGGGATTTGACAAACGCCGTATTATATCCGGTTAAAACCGGCTGCCGGTGGCGTTTGCTTCCAAAGGATTTTCCCCCGCATGACACGGTTTGGTCATTCTACCGCCGCGCCGTAAAGTCCGGCAAACGGGAAAAGCAATGGATGTTTTGGTAAAAAAGGTTATGAGAGG
>JAITDS010000066.1 GCA_031282435.1 Spirochaetaceae bacterium | reverse complement strand
AGGATGCCCACCGTTACGGTCGTGCTTTCCGTGATTACAGGCTCGTAACTCGCCCACGCCTTCAACGGTTTTGAGCGGGAGCCGTCCGCCTCAATGAAAACACGGTCAAAAAGCGGGATGACCCTTTCCAACGCGGGCAACGTGAGAGAACTTACTGAAAAGCCGGACCGGTGATTTCCCGCAAAACCTATTCCGCATGGCGGAACAAGGCCGTACGAGGCCGAGGCCGTTTCGTCAAAAAAGTAATCGAACAGGCCGGACGCGCCGCCCGGACTTTGGGTATGCGTCGTCGTTGTTACCAGCGTCTTTTTACCGCCGCCGCCCGCCGCCATTCGGCGGGCCAACGCCCACATGAGCGACGTTTTACCGCCGCAACCGGTTATGCTTACTACCGTCCGGTCGAATCTGCCAAAAAAGTCATTTAAAAGCATGATCCGGTTTAAAACTCATTCCGGCCAGTTTGCCAAAAACCGCCTTCGTATTGAGAATATCCGTCATGCTGTGGTGCGCTTCCTTCGTATCTATATCCAGATACCGGCAGACGCTTTCCAAATCAATACGCGGCAGACTGATAATTCCGGCTATGCGGCAGGCCTGAACGAATTGCAGCACGTCGCAGTTTATATAATCAAAGTAGTTATGAAACGAGCCTAAAGACTTATTGCGCTCAAACAGCGCTTTTATAAAACGGACGTCAAAATCAACGTTATAACCGGTAAGCGTAAGCCGTTCCTTGCCATAAAGCTTCAGATCGCTTGCAAGCGCGGCGATTACATCCGATTCCGGCGGAAAAGAAATAATTTTTTCACGCGAATATCCGTGAACTTTTTCCGCCCCCGCGCTGAATTCGTATTTGTCATGATGATCGGGGCGAAGCTCCAGCGTCCGGCGCTGAAGGATGGCTCCGTCTTCCTCAATCAAATACGATATCTGAAACGCGAAATGTTTCCTCGAGTCCAGTCCGGTCGTCTCCGTATCAACCCAAAATCTTCTAGTATACATACGCCGCTCCTTTACGCGCTCCGCCGGAAGCTGAAATTTCCGAACGGCACTAATCAAAACGCCCGTTCAGCTCTGCGCGATCTGCTGAGTGTACACTTCGTAGTGCGGGGCATACATGCTGATATTCGCGGCGGTAAATCCGTCCTGAATATTTTTATACAATCCGGAATAAATTACCGGAAGCATATCGATTTTTTTTGTATAAACGTTTATTTCATACCAGCAGTAAAAGTCGTCAAGTTTTGTCTGATTGACATAGGGCGGCGGCGTTTTTTCGGTATTTTCCGTTTTTAACGCGGCGTTGACAAGAATCTCATGCACAGTACGCCAGGGAACATCGTAGCCCATCGTAACAGGTACATGCACGATGTAACCGTCAAGGCCGGCTGTCGTTGACCAGTTAAAATTTACAACGCTCGTATTCAGAATCATCTGGTTTGGAAACGATACAAATTCATTTTTGTGCGTGCGAATCCGCGTGTTCATCGGGCCGCGTTCAACGACAAAACCGGTTACGTCATGTATTTTAATCCTGTCGCCGATCTGAAACGGGCGCATATACGTCATTACGATGCCGGCGATAAGGTTGCTTATCACGGAGCTTGACCCAAGAGAAAAAAGCACTCCGACCAGAACCGAGATGCCTTTAAAAATGTCCGATTCAGAGTTAGGCAGATAAGGATAGATGAAGGCTATCGTAAAGGCGTATACCAGTACGCGCAGAATATTGAATGTCGGAGTTGCCCATTCGGGGTAAAAGCCGGGAATGACAAGTTTTTTATGCTCAATTTGATTCGAGAAAAATTTCAGCATCCGCAGAATGTAGCGCGAAATTATCAGAATAACAGCAATGGCGAACAGATTCGGAATATAATTTATTACCCCGAAAACAAACTGTTTAAGCGGCGTCAATATGTAGTTGAAAAGTTTTGTGGCTATGTTTCGAGTCGCTTCAAAAAAATGGAATATTATCGGTATCGTGATGACAAGCTGAAACAGCGAGACAACCAGCTTCAAGACAGATATGAGCCACACAGATACCTTGATCATCTGCTCAACGTCCATCAGCACGATATTTTTGATTTTTATAGGGCGAAAATGCGCTTTTCCGTAAACATGCGCTTTTTTTGTAATGGCGGTGGCCAGTCTGAACGTGAGCAATATCAGCACAATCTGCGCGATTGCTATGACCGCCGCAATGCCAAGACGCACAAAAAAGCCATAATTTTCTTTGGCAAAGAATTTGCCGCGGACATTTACAGCGTCCTGTATCTTCTCTTCTATCACTTTTTCTATGGAGGTGGCGCCGGCCTCAAGTTCCCCCGTGATGCCGCCGTCAGTGGCGCCGGCGCTGCCCGCGTCTTGCCCGTAAACCGCCGGCAAAAACGCCGTAACAAAAAACGTTAGCAAAAAAAATTTTTTCTTCACCTATTTAACCTCCGCGCCCTATCAGGAGCGACATATATTTAGCTTTGCTCTTCATTATTTTTGATTATTTTTATCGTATTAATCTTGCGGCCTTCGATCTCCTGCACTATAAAATCCAGACCGCCAAAGCTGACTTTTTCGTAACGCACGGGAATACGGCCAAACAGATCGAAAACAAAACCGCCAAGCGTATCAAAATCGTCGGCGGGAAGCTCTACCCCTATCTCTTCGGCCAGATCCTCCAGATTAAAGCGGGCATCGCATAGCCATGAATTATCGCTCAGGCGGATAACTTCTTCCCGCTCGTGGTCAAATTCGTCCTGAATGTCTCCAATTATTTCTTCCAGTATGTCTTCCATGCAGACGATTCCCGAAACTCCGCCGTACTCGTCTACAACAACGGCTATGTGGACGCGCCGGCGCTGGAATTCCAGCAGCAGCCCGTCTATGTGCTTCGATTCCGGCACAAAAAACGGCTTGCGGAGTATGTCCGTTATCTCAAAGTCGCTGTTTTCTATCAGCTTTTTGAGCACATCCTTTACATACACTATACCGATTACGTTGTCGATTGTGTCACGGTAAACAGGAAAGCGCGAATGTTCGCTGCAAGCGATGCGGGACAGCAATTCCTCTTTTGGAAGGTCGGCGGGCAACAGTAGGGTATCAACGCGAGGCACCATAACTTCTTTTACGGTAGTTTCGCCGAATTCCACAACGCCGCGTATCATTTTCCGCCGGTCGGTTTCAAGCGCCTCGTAAGTTTTGCGGTCGAGGTCGTCTTTCTTAAAAAAACGTCTAAAATATTCCGGTATGTTCACTTTTTTGGGGCCTCGCCTATAGACCAAACCCTATGAAAACATTATAACACGCTTCCAAATAATAATCTATCGTCCGCCCCGGCATTTGAGCAATTCCGGTGTCAAAACGAAAATCAGCTTCAGATTTTACCGTGAAAGACGCTTTTAGGCCGCGATGCGATGATAAAAGCATGCGGTTATCTGGTATGGTGTAGGAGTTCGGAAGGACAACTACCGGTTGTATCGCTTGCTGGGGCAAGCAATTGACCCCGTGCCCGCGATTAACAACCGGCAGCCGCATTTGCTTCTTGGGG
>JAITDS010000065.1 GCA_031282435.1 Spirochaetaceae bacterium | reverse complement strand
GTACCGGATAATAGTCGTTAAATCTTCTCAATCTCCTTTTCCCGCCACCCGGTCAATGTCTGTCACCGTCCGCACTTCCCGCCGCTCCTTGCGCCCGTGACCCGTTTCTTCCTCACTTGTCCGCACATCTTCCGGAATATCCCGAATCTCACCCGGCTCAATCCCCTCAAAATACCCCCGGATATCCTGACGCGGCGTTAGCCGGTTGTCTTTCACAACTAACAAATAATCCCCTCCTCCCGCCCGGATCTTTGCCGCTATCTTCTTCCGGCATCCCATAACGTCTATTGTGACCACCGCCCCTTTAATGTCCGACAAATGCAGTCCCGGAAACTTTCTTAATTCCTCTTCCCGTTCCCGCCCAAAGACTTCCATGTCCTCGAAATCCTCTCCGTCACATACCAGTGTTGCCAGTCCGATAACCGGAACAGCTTCCAAATTATACCGCAGATTTCCCCGTTGTCGCCGGGGGTCTGTTACCCTTTCCAGCTTTTCTTTCAGTTTCCCTATGTCCATACTTATTCCTTCGGAATATCCTCTTTTTCCCTTCATCACGGTAAAAAAGTAAATGCGGAAGCCCTGGTCATCCATTGAATACATAGTCGTCGATGTGACGGAAAACCCGATAAACAGGCCCAAAAAACCAAAAAGAGTGGTATTCCGGCAAGAAAAAGCGTCATACGATAAAGACGCGGGTAATCATAGAACAGAAAACGATGAAAATCATAGATGTTCGATTAGCAGGTTGGAGCGGAAAGCGCGCCCAAAATGAAAAAAAGCGCCGCTAATACACCGCTTAAATCATAAAAACCTTGAATTTTCCAGAAATCGGAATTGCTGATATATTGGATTATCCGCTTGCAAGAGAGCGCCGCACGCGGCTATTATATATTACTATAAAGCAAACAGGTAGGTAAAAAATGCTTTTATCAGAACTAGGCGCGCCAATATATGAATTAAAAAAACAGATAATTGAAACTTGGGGGCGTCTTTGAACAGTCTTCGATAGGACAAAAAATAGCGGAATTTGAAAAACGGACATCGGAAAGTGATTTTTGGAATGACAGCTCCGCCGCCGAAAAGGTAATGTCGGCTCTTAAAGCGCTTAAAAACCGTTATGAGCCTTGGAAAGCGCTTGTACACGAGGTTGAAGACATTTCTATTTTGTGGGATTTAGCGTCGGAAGCTAACGATGAATCCCAGACCGCCGAAATTGAGGCAAATTTAGCGGTCATAAGCGCAAAATACGAGAAGCAGAATATATTCGAGTTGATGCCGGGTGAAGTTGACGGTTCGGCATGCTTTTTGAGCGTACATTCCGGCGCGGGCGGTACGGAAGCCTGCGATTGGACGGGAATGCTTTACCGGATGTATCTGCGCTGGGCGGAACGGCAGGGCTTTTCTATCGAAGAGGAAGACAGACTTGACGCTGAAGGCGGCTTAAAAAGTGCCACCGCCAAGATTGACGGGCCTTACGCCTATGGCAAGCTGAAAGGCGAATGCGGCGTTCACCGTTTGGTGAGAATATCGCCGTTTGACGCTAACTCCCGCCGCCATACCTCGTTTGCTTCCGTTTATGTATTCCCTGTGCTTGACGATTCTATTGAAGTCGAAATCCGACCCGAAGACCTTCGAGTGGATACCTACCGGTCAGGCGGCGCGGGCGGACAGCATATCAACAAAACAGACAGCGCCGTGCGTTTTACCCACCTGCCCACAGGTATAGTAGTAGCCTGCCAAAGTGAGCGCAGTCAAACCATGAACCGCGCTACCGCTATGAGTATGCTTCGCGCAAGACTTTACGAACACTACAAACAGGAAAAAGATAAAGAAAACGAGCGTTTCGCTCAGGAAAAAAAGGATATTTCATGGGGGAATCAGATACGCTCCTACGTCTTTCAGCCGTACACGCTTGTTAAAGATTACCGCACCAAAGCGGAAACCGGTAACATTCAATCCGTAATGGACGGAGACATAGACCTGTTCATCGACGGCTACTTAAAATTCGCGTGGAGGGAAAGCGCGGCGAAATGAGGCGCTTATGCTTTTTTATCATTACGATAGGCGTTGTTTCCACGATTTTCGCAAAAGGTTCGCAGGAAGCAAAACCAACGCCTGTAAATGATACTTGGACGCTGTGCATTACCGAATTTGATTCTTCCGCTTTGCCGCAGGCACGTGCGGTAATATCGCAGATGGTCATGCAGTACCTGCTGGAAAAAACACGTTCCGTTGACGTTCGTTTATGGACGAGTCAGGAAGCCGCTTATTACAGCAAGGCGGCTCAACTAAAGAACGAGAGCGCCGCGGCAAAAAAATTGAGCGACAAACAGGCTGAGCGTGATAAACTGATTTTCGCGGGAGAAAGCGGCTGGCGGTATAAACAGAATCTAAAAAAAGTCGATGCCGAGCTTGAAACTTTACGCTTAAATCTACAAAAAGCCCAAACGGTTCCGGTCATGCTTACCATATCGCCGTCTGTAAAACTTACCGACGGGAACAATAATAAAGTATTCCCGGCCCCTCCTGAAACGGGATTTGAATACTATTTTTGTACGGGACAAAAGGCCGACGCTTTTCTTGCCGGCAGGATAAGCGAATATTTTGATAGAATTTATGTTGAAATCGCGCTTTGGAGCATCTATGAACGAAGGATAACCTATACGGACAGCATTATTTTTTCGCCGGAAGATATAAAAGAAGGCACAACCGAGCTTGCCGACAGGTTATTTGACTACATCGCCGGCTTTTTGCCCGCGTGGATTAAAATAAGAACAAACCCCGCCAACGCGGTTATCGTTATTGACGACTTTGTGGCGGGTGAAGGCGAAACCGAAGATCTGGATTTTACACCCGGCACTGTCTCCGTAACGGCTTTTGCCAGAGATCATGTAACTTTTGAGACAAACGTCGAATTGCGGGAAGGGACGATGACGGATTTGGCCATAACCCTTACTCCCATACCTGAAACCGAGTTCGATGTAATGCTTGAAAGCGATCAACGTATTAACGCGGAAGAGGCCGGCAGCGCGGGTATTCAAGCTGAAAAGGCTGTAGTATATGACGGTTCGCTCTATGCGGGCGAAACTCCGTTGAAATTAAACGGCCCTTTAAATGAGCAGCGCACTATCAGCGTTGAAACTGCCGGCGGAAAAGTCGACCAGACTGTTTTTCATATATCCTCAGCCCCTATAGTTTTTGACCCGTCTTTTCCACCGCCGCCGGATAGAACGGAAACCGCGCGTAAAAAGTTTTATTCCGCTTACGGACGTTTTTGGATAGCTTTGCCGCTTGCCATTCTGGGCATGGGGCTTAACAATACAATTAATTCGGTATACAACGCCACCGGGGACCCTAAGTTAGGCCAGCAGAACGAGATTATACGCTGGACATCTTTAGGGCTTAACATAATAATGGGTTGTTTTCTAGCCGAATCTTTTTACAGGATAGGCCGTTACGTGTGGGAGGCCGGCAAGGAATCCAGTATTCTTATTAAGCAAACCCCCGAAATAGAGGAACAGCCGGAAAGCCCTCCCGCTCCTTCGGTAGAGGGGGAAGCATCCGGTACGGAGCAGGATGCCGTTACGCCTGACGATGAAAACGAAACAGGCGGGCAAACTGGAGAAACTGAGGAAACTTGATGAACCTCCCCGCCGCAGAGCGCGCAAACGGGTTTACGGCGGGGTATCTTGTAAATGTTACCTAATCTACGAGGTTCGTTCCGCAAAGAAATTTATTAAGTGTGGAGGTTTGCGGCGCAAACCCGTCTAATACCGTTTTTGCCGGCGTTGCCCAATTTAACCGCCCTAAAGGGCGGGGTATTAGACCCACTGCGAATAGAAACCGGAAAGATTTGGAGTAAAAAATGTCATTTTCTGATAAATTAAAACGTTTTTTTGGAATCGCGTCCGCTCTGGATGACGATTTTTTTGATAATTTGGCGGATGTTTTGGTAGAAGGCGATTTTGGCGCGGCGCTGGCTTTTGAAACCGTTGACGAGCTAAGGAAGCGGTGCAAGAAAGAAAAACTCCAAAGCGCTGAGGAAGCGCGACGGCTTTTACAGGAAATGCTGTCGGATATGCTTGCGTTTAACCGGAATGAAGGCGGCGGAAAGACTTCAGACGAATCCGGCATGGAAGTTGTGCTGCTGTTAGGGGTAAACGGCGTTGGAAAAACAACTACGGCGGCAAAATTAGCCGCTCTAACGCAAAAAGAGGGAAAAGATTCCAAAATTATACTCGCGGCTGCCGATACTTTTCGCGCCGCGGCCATAGATCAGCTTAAAATACACGGCGAGCGGCTTGGAATAAGGGTAATAGCGCATAAACAGGGCGGCGATCCGGCGGCTGTAGTGTATGACGCGCTTGAAGCGGCCATTGCCGGCCAATACAGGCGCGTAATCGCCGATACCGCGGGCAGGATGCATACAAAATCGGCGCTTGTAGAGGAGTTAAAAAAGATAGACCGGGTTGTACGCTCAAAATGCGGAGAGCGCGTACAAGGTGTGCGGCGTTGGCTTGTGCTTGACGCGACTACCGGAAGCAACGCGCTATCTCAGGCTGAAACTTTTCACGAGGCCGTCAAACTGGACGGCGTTATTCTGAGCAAGATGGATTCCAGCGCGAAAGGCGGGATAGTGTTCCCGCTGGCGGCAAAGCTCAAACTGCCTGTGCTGTATATCTGCGATGGTGAAAAATACGAAAATATAAGGGCTTTCAATGCCGATGAATATGTCAGGGAGTTTTTAGGATGAAACCCCTGAGGTATTGTGGGCGTAAAAAAATATATCTTTTTGATACAGTTTTTGGGCTTATCGGCGGCAATTTACGCCGCGGTAAACGATGTCGAGTGGTACATATCTAATCCGGCGGGTATGGCTCTTGAACGGGCCATGCCGTTGCGCGCTCTACGCGAAAAGAACGCGCTTGCGGTACACGAGGTGCGTCCCGAAGACGTGCCGCGTGAAATACGCAAATACTATTCCGCGCCGTGGCGTATAACGTGCAGTATACTTTACGAAGACGGCAAACGCATAAAAACTCAATGGGTGTTTCGGGACCAGATGCAGACGGCGTTGTTTGTAGCGTCAATAAGCGATAACGGCGCGGGTTTTATCGAATGGTACGACGATAGGGGTTTTATTGTCGAAGAGCAGCGGCTTGACGCGGACGGTTCCGGCTATTTCATCTCGTATTCTTACACAAACGATACCCTGTTAAAGGCTGAAGCCCGTATCGTTGAGGCTGTCCCCCAGCAGGCGGACAGCGAAGAGCCGCCTCTGCCGGATGAACTGGAAGAACTTATTCCGGGTATAGCGGTTCCTACTGAAGAAGATGAATTATTGCTGGTTGAAAGCGATATGACGGAAACTCCTATTATTGACAGTCTAATTGAGCCGCCGGCACAAGCAGCCGGGCCTTCCGCCGCGGAAATGGCGCGCAATCCGCAGGGGCCTGCTCCTATACCTGAGTCTTTTGTGGCGATAACGGGACGGGAAAGCGATGTTGTATGGACGGATTTTTACAGGTATACACGTTCAAAGGGTCTGCGCTCCATAAACCGGATATTCAATAATCAGGAGACGAAGCCGGAATTGCTTCATTTTCCCCGTTTTGTCGAAGGCGGCCCTGTGGATGTCAATTTTGTATCCGTTCCGCCGCCCAACAGTTCGGTTTTTTTGCCGGACATTATGAATATCGAATCGGCCCAAATAGATTATACTTTTGACAATAAACGCCGTGTGCTTACAGAAACATACCGCGATGAAAATAACGCCGTTACCGGTGAATTAAAAAACACTTGGATAAACGATCATTTGGCTTCGGTAAGCTGGACCGCGCCGGGTGATGAGCGGCTGGTGGTGTATACCTATGACAACGCGGGGGAACGCATAAAAGAAGAAAACTATCACAACGGAGTTATGGAACGCAGTGTTACTCGCGACGGTAGCCGTGAGATAGAAACCTTGTACAAAGATAACAAAGAAATACTAACCGCCGTCTGGATTGACGGGCGAAAAATATCGGAAACTCGTCCCGGAAGAAGGCGTTAAGTTGATGCGGGGATTCCGGTTTCCTGGGAATTCAAAGTGTTATATGATTTCAACGGTGTATTGGCGGCGCTTTTTCATTGTCGGGCGTTTTTTTGCGGCGCTACGCTCCGGCTTGTAACAAATTTTGTGTAAGGTTGTGTCCTGAAATTATTGGTAACTATCCGGCGCCTTTGTTATCGTGGAAGCAAACCACCACCGGGGGCGTTGCGGGGGTGTCCCCCGCAGAGGGGGGTAGCGGAAGACCAAACGTAGGGAGGTGTGGCCGCGCCGTAGGCGCGGGCATATCGACCGGAGTGCGGGGCTGTAGCGAGGGGG
>JAITDS010000051.1 GCA_031282435.1 Spirochaetaceae bacterium | reverse complement strand
TGTTTGAAAACCTCAAGTTTTCAAACAACTTCCATTAAAAACGTGGTTTTGCAAGGCTTTAAGCCTGAAAAACCACAAGACTTGTGAGACAACCAACCGGGTTGTTGAACAAGTCTATTATCTACATGATAATTATCTATGATTCCATCACCATTTTTTCCCAGACCATTTATTATTTCTTCTTTTAGAGATTTATCTTTTATATATTTCGTTTCCAAATCATTGAAATAGAAAAAGACATTAGAGTTGTTCGGAAACCTCAAGTTTCCGAACAACTTCCGCTTAAAAACGCAAAACATCACGCGTTTTGCAAAGACTTGGGCGACAACCAACCGGGTTGGCGAACAAGTCTATTCATGCTTTCTTTTTGTAACAATATCGAAGCAGTATTTAAATTATTGTTTTCAAAACTATACAGTAAATATTCCTCAAATTTACTCAAATTGTATTTTCCTGCAAGATAATATTTTATAAATTCGGCCTCAATTCTTAATGCGTCCAATTCATACCAGTATGATTCTTTTTCATCCTTTTTTGCGTCCATAAAAACTATCCCGTTTTTCAAATAATCATGTAGATGCCTGTATTCATGTATCAATATGGAATAATGAATGCTGCTGTTTGGACTATATGTTTCTAAATATTTTATTCCGAAAACAAGACTGATTTCACCAGATTCATATATATTGAATGACATTCCATTTAATATTTTATCTAATCTTTGGTCTATTTTAAACGTTACACCATTATTACGAACGGCATTTTCTGATAATACAAATGTTTCATGGACATTCGTGATAATTTGATTGTTTTCTATAATCGTACTAAAATTATTAAGAATTGTATATATTATATCTTTATATTTGTTTACACCAATTTCCCCGTTTTGCTCTTCCGCATAAAGAAATAAGCACGATAAAGATAATAATATTGTATAAAAGGCCTTTTTATATTGCAGCATATTTATATTATATCATTAAATCTTGCACGTTTTCAAGCGATTTTGCCCGCATTTCGCATAACGTTCCGGCGGTATGCGACGGTTTGGCGGCCCGGATAAGCAAAACTGTAGGTTTTGCAAGGCCGACAAACTGTGGTAGGCGCAACCGACCTAGTCAAATGGAACCCCCGGAGCGACCAAAGGGAATGGGGACGCATACAAACTTGTTATGCGAAGTTGGAGCGTACTCCATTATTTATCTTATTTGCTATTTCCATTAATTTCATTTTTTCCTCCATAATTGAAATTCATTATACCTCTATATCAATATATCAATATTTTTACCCGGCCATTCTTCCATTTTTGTATATTCAATATTATCTTTTAAATATTCATTTTTCTCTTGGTGTACGGATATGCTAATCCGCCTTACACTATGAGATACACGGTTTGGGGCAAGAACTCTATCCAATTCCATATATTTTCCAACTCTTTTTTCATCACGATCTAATATCCATATCTGGCTACAGACTGGTAAAACATACATAAAATGCTCCTTTTAATTACTAAGAATACAATGCTTTATATTTTCGACAATGTCAACCAAAATTCTATATGTTTCACCTTTTTCCACAGAATTTAGCCCGCATTTCGCATAACTAAAGCATATACGAACTTAATTCGTATATAATGGTTTTAATTCAAAAACATCCTATCGGACTTGGGCGGCAACCAATCAGGTTGGCGAACAAGCCTACTAATCTTTTCACAATTAAGCTCACACCGGATAACGCATAAATCGTTGTACGATAACGAATTGCGTACTGTCAGCATGGCATCTGAGGTTGAAAATATTAGTAAGTCATGTTACGCGGGCTTGATATAAAATATGGTTAAATATCAAGAAGCCGGTAGGCAATACGAAAACGATGAGGAGTGTCTGATATTTGACTATACGATAGTGGAAAAAGCATACACGGGCGAGAATGAAATAGTCCGCCGGTATTATGAGCACGGCAAAGGCAGGAATGTAACGGGGATAAATATCCTTACGGCGTTTTACACGGCGGAAAACGAATAAGGCAACCTTGACTTTATCTATAGCCCGGCATCCGTAGACCGTCATGTTGTCTTCCACAGCACTGCCCGTCGTAAAAGCCTCCCCGTCCGACGCTCCGGTGAACCAAGTAGTTTGTCCGGCGATTTCGGCGCCGGACAGTAAAACCTCCGAACTGTTTTGCGCTTCGCGAACTCCGGTTTATAGAACTTGCTGCAATAAGCCGGTTGCTTATCGAACAAGTTTTTAGCGGTTGTTAGCCAAGCATGGCCGCCATGCATGGCTTGCAAAAACTGAAGTTTTTGCCCAACTCTATAGCATAAAATATCTGTTTTGTAGGCTATTTTAAAGATATTTTTCATTTTGAAACCGGAATTACCGCACTGGCGGGTTGTCATATAAAATCAAAAATATTAAAGTTAATCCGTACCGGAAGTAAGATAAAGCGGCTGGCCGCCCCGCTGGCGGGGTGTGGCCGCAGTCTACAGGCGCGTATGCCAAACGCCCTTTTCTTGCTGAAGGCAAGACCGGGAAGCAACTGGCCGCCCCACTGGTGGGGGGTGGCGGAATACCGCCTAAGCCCGCTTGCGGGCGGCGCGGGATGTAGACAGGGGGGCGCGTAACGGCAGGGACGGTTTGCGCCGTAAGTATGGAAACAGCGCCCCCCTTTTAATTGTCCGTGAATGAACCACCTCGCGGCAAGCGCGCAAACGAGTTTGCGGCGAGGTATCTTGTAGGCGTTGACATTATTTACGTGGTTCGATCGGGTAAGGAAATTATTTAACTGTGGGGTCTAATACCATTTTTTATTTGGCGTTGCCAACTCGAACCGCCCTAAAGGGCGGGGTATTAGACCCCACTGCGAATAAAATATCCCGCTGGTTGCGGGGATTTCACAGATTAAGAAATTAGGAAAGCGTAGGGCATAGCGCCTGCGCCTGCAAGCGGCAGAAACTCCGCCGGCGGCCTCTTGGCGAGGGAGGGGGGGGGGGGGGAGGTTTTTTGAAAGAGAAAAAGACAAACGTATATGATGAGTCTAAAATACAGACGCTTTCGTCGCTGGAGCATATCCGGCTGCGGACAGGTATGTATATCGGACGGCTGGGAGACGGTTCAAACCCGGACGACGGCATTTACATACTGCTAAAAGAACTTATAGACAATGCCGTTGACGAATACATCATGGGCAACGGGAAGAGCATTGAAGTTACCGTAAAAGACGGCGTTGTTACCGTGAGAGATTACGGCAGAGGCATACCGCTTGGAAAACTTGTTGAATGTGTTTCGGTAATAAATACCGGCGCGAAATATAACGATGATGTTTTTCAATTTTCAGTGGGACTTAACGGAGTAGGCACGAAAGCGGTGAACGCTCTTTCTTCGTATTTTAAAGTCGTATCGATACGCGACGGAAAATTTGCCGAAGCTGTTTTTGAGCGGGGCAATCTTATCAAAGAACGCAACGGTAAAGATAAAGATAATCAAAAGAACGGCGTATTTGTTGAGTTCCGGCCTGACGAAAAGATTTTCGGCGATTTTCAATTCAATATGGAATTTGTCGAAAAGCGCATAAAAAGTTACGCATGGCTTAATACCGGTTTACTGCTAATACTCAACGGAAAAAAATATGTTTCGGCACACGGACTTTTTGACCTTCTTTCCGAGGAAACGGGCGGAAGCGAGGCATCCTGTCTGTACCCGATTGCCTATCACAAAGGCGAGAGGATAGAGTTTGCGTTTACCCACACGAACAACTACGGCGAAGTTTATTTTTCTTTTGTGAACGGACAATATACGTCGGACGGCGGGACTCATCTTTCAGCGTTCAAAGAGGGACTGTTAAAAGGTATTCAAACGTATTTCAAAAAAGATTATAAGAGCGAAGATATAAGAGAAGGCACTACGGCCGCGGTTTCGGTTAAATTAAAGAATCCGGTTTTTGAAAGCCAGACAAAAAATAAACTGGGTAATTCCGATATACGTTCATGGCTTGTTCAGGAAGTCAAGGCGGCGGTTGAAGACTGGCTGCATAGAAATGTGGAAGCGGCAAAGAAACTGGAAGCTAAAATTATAGCAAATGAAAGTCTGCGTACGGAATTGAATTCGGTAAAAAAAGAAGCCCGTGAAGCCGCTAAAAAAATCGCGATAAAAATACCAAAGTTAAAGGATTGCAAATACCATCTGGAAGACGGCAAAAACGGATGGGAAACTACAATTTTTATAACGGAAGGCGATTCGGCTACAGGTTCTATGGTTTCGAGCCGCAATGTAATGACACAGGCTATATTTTCACTGCGAGGTAAACCGGAAAATATGTACAGTAAAAAACGCGCCGCGATATACAAAAATGATGAATTGTACAATATGATGATGGCGCTCGGAATAGAAAACACAATGGACGGACTGCGTTATGCTCGTATCGTGATAGCTACCGATGCCGATTTTGACGGTTTTCATATACGCAACCTGCTTTTGACTTTTTTTCTGTCATATTTTGAAGAGCTTGTTGCAGGCGGTAAAATTTATATTCTGGAAACCCCGCTGTTTCGCGTACGCGGAAAAAAAGAAACCCGTTACTGTTATACGGAAAAAGAACGGGACGAGGCCGTAAAAATACTTGGAAGCGGATGCGAGGTTACACGCTTTAAAGGACTGGGCGAAATAAGCCCTAAAGAATTCGGCCAGTTTATCGGTCAGGATATGCGCCTTGTGCCGGTAGATGTCGACGCGCTTAAAAAAGTTAATCAGATTCTAAGCTTTTATATGGGGAAAAACACTCCTGAGCGCCGTGAATATATAATGAAAAATCTTATCAACACCGATTAAGGCTAGGAGGCATAATTTATGGAAAAACTTTCCGCTCTTTTTACAGACTTTTATGAATTAACAATGGCGCAGGGTTATTGGAAAAAGAAAAAAAACGGGCGCGCCGTTTTCGAGATGTTTTTTCGCAAAAACCCGTTTAAGGGCGGGTATTCTATATTTGCGGGTCTTGAAACATTATTAGCAAAGCTTAAAACATTTACTTTTTCAACAGACGATATTGCTTTTCTGCGCGGCTTAAAATTTTTTGACGAAGATTTTTTAGAATATTTAAAAGATTTTTGTTTTTCAGGCGATTTGTACTCGATGGATGAAGGTTCCGTTGTTTTTCCTCAAGAACCGCTGATAAGGGTTACGGGTAATCTTATTGAATGTCAAATAATCGAAGGCCTTGTGCTTAACATTATCAACTTTCAAAGTCTGATAGCGACAAAAACGGCGCGTGTTTTTCTCGCGTCCGGCAAGGGCAGCGTAATGGAATTCGGTCTGCGCCGCGCTCAGGGGCCGGACGGCGCGTTGTCCGCGTCACGGGCGGCCATAATAGGCGGCGCGATTGGAACGTCAAACACGCTTGCCGCCAAAGAATTTGATGTCCGTCCTATGGGTACTATGGCCCATTCATGGGTGATGAGTTTTGCCGGAGAGGCAGAGGCGTTCCGCGCTTATGCCGAAATGTATCCGTCCCATCCTGTTTTTTTGATTGATACTTACGACACATTAAAAAGCGGTCTTGTAAACGCGATAAAAGTTGGCAAAGAAGTCATTGAACGGGGCGGCAGTTTCGGCGTGCGTCTGGATTCCGGCGATATGCACTATCTTTCGCAGGCCGTGCGGCGCGGTCTTGACGATGCGGGATGCGGGAAAGCCACCATCGCGGTCTCTAACGATTTAGACGAACATATAATTTCAACTTTGGTGAATCAAGGCGCTCCGATAAACAGTTGGGGGGTCGGTACGCGCATGGTAACGGGCGGGGACGATTCCGCGTTTACCGGAGTTTATAAACTCGCCGCCCATGAAAACGACCGCGGCGAGTTTATTCCCGCCGTTAAGTTTTCCGACAATCCTGAAAAAACCACCAACCCCGCCGTAAAACAAGTTATGCGGCTGTTCGGCGCGGACGGTATGGCGGTTGCGGATATTATGGTTATTGACGATATAAAAAATCCCGGGGCGGCGGAAAAATTAATCACGGGTCAAAATTATACGTTCTATCATACGTCGGCTGACTACCGGCAGTTTTCTCATACTTTGGAGATGTCCCCGCGCCCCATGTTGAAAAAGCGCGTTGAAAACGGCAGCCGGATTTTGCCGGAGGTTTCTTTGCTTGACATTCAAAAATACTGCGCTTCGGAGCTTGAAACAATTGACGCCCGCTATAAACGTTTGCTGAATCCGCATATTTATAAAGTTTCTATTACTCGGAATTTGCGCGATCTTAAATTGGATTTAATTAAGAATTATTTAGGCGGATTATAAATGAAAGAAGCTTTTAATCCCGCCATAAATGTTATCCGCGAGGCTTTTGCTTATCAGAATCGTTTTGCCGGTTCCACGATGATATTTAAAATTGATTTTCCTGTTACTACCGGTACCGGTTTTTCTTATTTGATGAAAGATATAGCTTTGCTGGTAAACAGCGGTATTCGTGTGGTAATTGTGCCGGGCTGCAAGGAATGGATAGATACTGTTCTGCTTAAGCATAATATTGTTTCTGAATATTCCGGCGCGGAACGTATTACTTCGGACAACGCTATTCCGCTTGTTGAAATGGCGGCGTTCCACGTAGCGACTCGTTATATGACGGGTCTTTCCGCCAGCCGTGTTGATGCCGTAATAGGCAACTTTGTGCGGGCGCGGGGACGCGGCGTTATCGACGGCGTTGATATGAAGTATACCGGCACTGTCGATAAAATTTTTGTTTCGTCTATGCGGCGTATTTTAGATTCCGGTATGGCGCCTATTCTTCCTTGTATAGGCTGGAGCCCTTCCGGAAAGCCTTACAATGTGCCGAGTGATGAAATTGCCGTATCCGCCGCTTCCGCTTTGGCCGCGGTAAAACTTTTTATTGTAACGGCGGGAGATTTCTTAAAAAAAGAACAATTAATTATTCCCGCACACACCCGTACTACCGCCGACGGCCGTATACTGCGTTTGAATCCGCGTGAGGCTGATGAGATTCTTATGCTTAATAAATATGATGATCAGGAAACGGCGGCGGGGGAGCGGGCGGATAAGGATAGAAAAAAATGTTTGGATATGCTGCGCCTTGCTTTGTCGGCTTCAACGGCGGGTGTCGAGCGCGTGCATATCATTAACGGTTGCGAGGAAGGGGCGCTGCTTAACGAATTGTTTACCAATTTAGGCGTTGGCACCATGCTTTACGCGGACGAATACGAGGCTATACGCGGTATCCGTAATTCCGATGTCCCTGATATTTTGCATATTATGGAGCCTTTGGTGTGTCAAGATATTTTAATCCGGCGCAGCGCGGAGGATATTCAGAAAAAAAAAGATGATTATGTTGTATATGTTATCGACGGGTCCGTACACGCCTGCGGCGCTTTGCACGATTTAGGGGACGGTCAGGCCGAACTTGCCGCTCTTGCCGCGGATAAAGCATATTCGTCAATGAATATGGGACGGCGTATTGTTTATTATTTAATTGAAAAAGCGCGCGGTCTTGGTATGCGTAGAGTCCTTGTTTTTACCACAAAAACTCAGGATTGGTTTGAGCTTTTGGGGTTTAGGGAAACCAGTATTGATACGCTGCCTCAGCAGCGCCGTGAATCTTATAATTATAAAAGAATGAGCAAAATCTTCGCGCTGGATCTTTTCGGCAAACCTGCCGGCGGCAGTTAAGCCAATCCTTGAATATACTTGTTCAAAAACCGGGTAATGTGCTAAATTTGTTATAACTATTCAGCGGGGGAAGTCGCGGCAAATAGCCGCGGCAATTTGCCGCGGCTATTTGCCGACCTATCGCTACAGCCCCGCGCTCCGCCGGCGGCTGGCCGGCTTGCTTCATCTTTTTCGTCAGTGCCGATGAATCTGCGGCATGGAAGCGCTGTCCACCGCGAATAAAGTTTTTTGTTGACAGTTTCACTGTTTACGCTCTATGATATAACAAAATCCAATTATTATGGAAAGCAACAATAATGCGAACGGAGGCAAAAAAAGATGAAAATCTCTGAGATCCTAAAAAAAAGGATGACCTTTTCTTTCGAGGTATTCCCCCCAAAAGAAGACGATGGTGTTCCCAAGCTACAAAAAGAGCTTGACGAACTGTTCAAATTCAGCCCGGACTTCATAAGTTGTACTTATGGGGCAGGCGGTACTAATGTAGGAAAAAGTCAAGAAATCTGCAAGTATATAACTGACAAAAAAGTTACCTGCATGACGCATTTTACCTGTATCGGTACTTCAAAAGAAAGGATACTTAAAGAACTAAACGAGTATCTCGGCATCGGACTACAAAACGTCCTAGCAATGCGCGGTGACTTTCCTAAGGATCCGGCTACCGGCAAATTCGCCACGACCACAGGCGGCGCGTTCAGCAACGCGAACCAGCTTATTGAGTTTATCAAAGCGAATTTCGGCGACAAATTTGCGATAGCCGCCGCAGGCGACCCTGAAACGCATATACTCGCGGTAAGCCCCGAGTCGGACATCGCGTTTATTCGCGCTAAGCAGGACGCGGGCGCGGAGTTTATCATGTGCCAACTTTGCCACGACATTGACGAGTATGAGCGCTGGGCAAAAAAATGCCGCAAAGCCGGCATCCACCTTCCGTTTGTAATGGGGTTAATGCCGGTACTCGCCCGCGACCCGATCATCAACATGACGGTGTCTAACGGTTGCTCAATACCGAAAGAACTGGCCGCTATCATCGGCAAGTACACACCGCCCCGCGGTGCGGCAGAGAACGTTGTAAAAGAGTACGCCGCCGACTTCAAAAAAGCGGGCATGGAATACACTGTTAAGTCCCTATGGCGCTACATGAACACCGATTTGCAGGGAATTCACCTCTACGCGCTTAACAGGGCTGCGGACGTTGGCAAGATAGTCACTGATTCCGGCATCAGGACGCGCAAAGACTAAGGGCGCGGCTTAGAAATAATTCGATACGAATTAAGGATAGGCGGGGGGAAGTCTCCCCCCTACGGCGCAACATTGTTGCGCCGTACCCCCCTCTCCTAGGGGCTTCGCCCCTAAAACCCCATACCTGTTTTAAGGAGAAAACAAATGGCAAAAGGTTCAGACGCAGTTAAGAAATTCATTGGCTCCGATATTGAAATTGCTCAGGCCGTATACCCGGAGCACGCTTACGAGATCTCGGAAATTGCAAAAAAACTTGATATTCCTGAGAAATATGTTGAAAACTATGGCCGCTACAAGGCAAAAATAGATTACAACTATCTCAATAATGAATTAAAAAACAAACCGGACGGTAAGCTCATTCTAGTAACCGCGATTACACCCACACCCGCCGGTGAAGGCAAGACAACCACCACTGTCGGTCTGTCGGACGGTCTTTCAAAAATTGGTAAAAAAGTTGTAGTAGCCTTGCGCGAACCCTCTCTTGGACCAGTATTTGGCGTAAAAGGCGGCGCCGCCGGCGGCGGTTGGGCGCAAGTTATCCCGATGGAAGACATCAACCTGCATTTTACAGGCGACTTCCACGCTATAGGCTCGGCGAACAATCTGCTTGCCGCCATGATAGACAACCATATATATCAGGGGAACAAATTAAACCTTGACCCCCGTAAAATTATATGGCGGCGTTGTGTTGACATGAACGACAGACAACTGCGTTTTGTCGTTGACGGTTTGGGCGGCAAGGCAAACGGCGCTCCCCGTGAGGACGGCTACGACATAACTGTCGCATCCGAAGTTATGGCGATTCTCTGCCTTTCCAAAGACATCGACGATCTTAAAGCGCGTCTGGGTCGTATAATTGTAGGCTATACATACGGCAAGCAGTCTGACGGCTCCGAAAAACCGATAACCGCCGCTCAACTTAAAGCGGAAGGAGCAATGGCGGTGCTTCTTAAAGACGCCCTTAAACCAAATCTTGTGCAGACGCTCGAAGGAACGCCGGCATTCATTCACGGCGGACCTTTCGCTAACATTGCCCACGGTTGTAACTCAATCATGGCTACAAGAATGGCGCTAAAACTTGGCAATTATGTTGTTACGGAAGGCGGCTTCGGCGCCGACCTCGGCGCTGAGAAATTCCTTGACATTAAATGCCGGTTTGCGGGACTTAAACCTAACGCGGTTGTAATCGTAGCGACCGTACGCGCACTTAAATCACACGGCGGAGTTGCCAAGGCCGACCTTGAAAAAGAAAATTTGGAAGCGCTGAAGAAGGGCCTGCCTAACTTGCTACAGCACGTTTCAAACGTTACAACAGTATACAAACTTCCCGTGGTTGTCGCCATAAACGCGTTCCCCAAAGATACAAAAGCGGAGCTTGACCTAGTAGAAGCGGAGTGCAAAAAACTCGGCGTAAACGTGGCGCTTTCCGAAGTTTGGGCAAAAGGCGGCGAGGGCGGCAAAAAACTTGCCGAAGAGGTTGTGCGCCTATGCGAACAGCCGAATGAATTTACGTTCTGCTACGATGAAAAAACTCCAATCAAAGACAAAATCGAAGCTATCGCGAAGAAAATCTACCATGCGGACAACGTAAACATCCTGCCAAACGCTCAAAAACAGATTGAACAGCTTGAAAAACTTGGTATGGATAAGGTTCCGATATGTATGGCAAAGACGCAATACAGCTTCTCCGATGACCCGAACCTAAAAGGTGCGCCTACAGGCTGGACGCTTACCGTTCGCAACATCAAGATTTCCGCCGGCGCGGGCTTTATTGTCGCGCTTACCGGAGAAATCATGACAATGCCCGGACTTCCGCCTGTTCCGGCAGCCGAAAAAATTGATATTGATAACAGCGGTAAAATCTCCGGCTTGTTCTAAAAGACAGGTAAACTAGTGGCGGGCGGCAAACAATCGCCGCCGTTGCTTAGAGCAAAAGCCCCCTCGACAAAGAAAGTTGTTGAGGGGGTTTTTGTTTGCGTTCGACGCTTGCACGATACCAGCCGCGTAAACGCGCCGAATAATTTACGCCTTTACCGTGAGGAGGTTTTATATAGAACAATACCGGGTTAATTAAGAATGTTTACGAGGCGGCCTTGAAAGCAGTTTTTCTATAGCCTGATGGGTCATATCATCACAGCGTTCATTCAACGGTATACCCGCATGACTTTCTACCCATTGCCATGTAATAGGCAACTCAAGCGACATTTTGTCAAGTTTAAGCCAAAGATCCAAGTTTTTTACCGGTTTACGGTCAGAGGCTTTCCAGCCGTTTTCTTTCCAGCGTATAATCCATTCCGTCATGCCTCTTTCGACATACTGCGAATCGGTATGAACAGTAATGCGGTCAATGGCAAGTTCTTTTTTTAAGATGCAACGTAACGCTTTGATTACTGCCATCAATTCCATGCGGTTGTTAGTCGTTTCCCGTTCACTACCCTTGCCTTCATCTATAATCTTTTCCTGCGGATCTGTAATAATAAATGCCCAGCCGCCTGGTCCGGGATTACCGGAACAACCGCCGTCTGTCCAAATATCAAATTTCATGGGTCACCTTCCTTGTGGAGAATAGAGATAACGGAAATAATCCATGTTGGTCGTTAAAGTCTTGTCTAGTTTTGGTATAGTTGCCCGGTAGGATTCCATTGCCCGCCAGAAATCAAAAAACGTACGATCACGGTTATAGGCCGCGGCGTAAATTGATGTCGCTTCCGCATCCGCCTCACCGCGGATTTTTTCAGCTTGTTCGTAGGCCGCAGACAGTATTGAACGCTGTTCATTGTCCGTACGTCCCAACCACTCGGCCTTTTTACCCTCGCCTTCACTACGGAAAGCCTGAGCTATCTGATTCCGTTCTTTTATCATACGCGCGTAAACGCTCTGTGTAAGCTCATCCGAGTAACGAATCTGCCGAATAACCACGTCAATAAGCTCGATTCCGTAACCTCCTACAATCCTTCGGGACCGGCCTAGGATTTCTTCCGCAAGTTTACGACGGCCTTTCTGAATAGGTTCGTTATTTGCGCCCGGCTCCTGTATCATAGAACTGAGTTGTTTTTCAAATTCTTCAAACATGGAATCGCCTACGGCTTCGTCCAGTAATTCTCCCGAATATGACGATGAGACGGATGTTTTTTCAAGTATAAGATTTGAATTCCGCACAGTCTCGCGCAGATAGTTTTCAGCGACAACGGTACGAACCTCAGAATCGATGATGTCGCCTAATTTCGGGTAGGCGCTTGACACTGTAGAGATAGACTCGTAAAACTTACGCGGGTCCGTTATACGCCACCGGGCAATTACGTCAACCCAAATATACTGTTTTTCCCGCGTAGGCATACTTTTTTGCTCGCCTTCCCATGCCATTATCCGCTTCGGGTAACGCACGACGTTATCGATAAACGGAATCTTTATGTGCAGGCCGGCATCCGTAACAACATCAACAAGCCGCCCCATTTCAACAATGACAGCCTGCTCTCCTTCGTCAATGATATAAAAAGGCCCGGCAAGAAATACGCTTAAAAGAATAGCGGCGATTACTACAAGAACGATGGGAACTCTTTTCATATAGACTACTCCTTGCCCATATTTCTAAACGGCAGGAAATTTTGCAGACTGCGGTCTATGATTACCGGAGGCGCGTTTTCCTCGTTTGCGGCAAAAACTTGCTCTATCATCTCGTAATACAAGCGCTGCCGCGTTACCTCCGGCGCTTTCCGGTATTCTTCATAAACGGAATTAAAGCGGGCTACTTCACCGTTGGCGTTGTTAATGCGCTCTGTAGCGTAACCCTGCGCTATCTGAATACGCCTGTCCGCCTCGCCGCGGGCCCTCGGTATGGCGGCGTTGTACGCTTGTTGTCCTTCATTAATAAGGCGGTTCATGTCCTGCTCCGCCTTATTAACATCGTCAAACGCTTCCTGTACGCCGGCGGGGGGGTCAATGTTTTGTAACTTCACGGTGCTTACGTCTATTCCAAGACCATAACTACGGAAAGTGTCGTTCATAATTGCCACGCCGGAATTCTCTATCGCGCTACGTTCCGGCCCCATTATGTCCATTATGCCCCGGTCGCCTACCAGCATATTTATCACGGAACGCGATACGTCGCGTATCGTTTGCTCCCTTTCGTTTACGTTGAAAACCCACGCTTTAGGGTCAACTATCCGGTACTGAATTATCCATTCGACATCTATGATGTTTAGGTCGCCCGTCAACATCGTAGATTCATTGGTTCTGTTGGAATACGTCATCGAAACGCCGGATTTAACCGTGCTAAAACCAAACTGTTCCGTGTTGTACGCGGTAACATTTATGGTATAGTGTTTATCGATTCCGAACGGAAGCTGAAAATGCAGTCCGGGATCGTTTATATTTAAAAAACGGCCAAAACGGGTTACTACAGCTTTTTCAGTCTGGTCCACAATGTACATACTGGTTCCCAGAAATACAAGGACTATAATAACCGCGATGATTAGAATAATCGAAGTAGGTTTAAGCCATTTTGTATAAGAAGCGGGGCTGACGTTACGCATACAATCTCTTTAATTTACTTTTCGCAAATTATTCCGCTATCCAAAAGCGGATACCGATAGAGGCGCTTATCCAGTTTCCGCTAATCCCTACTGACGGAAGCAAGCCGACGCCTATTTGCGGGGCAATTTCTAAAAATATTTCCAGCCAATCCGTTGGGTTCAAGTCCAAACCTACCGGTACACGCACCCCCAATCCTGTATTTACATCGTCCCCAAGCCACACCCAGCCGTAAAGTCCGGCGCCAATGTAAAGGCTAAGCGGGCCGGCCAATTCCCATTCATAGAACCACCAATCCGCGGTTAAGCCAAGGTGCAAAACGTCACCGATGTAGTAGCTAAGTCCAAAATGAAAGTCTCTGTTAGGACTGAACAACAAGCTTCCGCCGCCTATACCGTCATACCCCCAATTTCCCCTTACTCCAAGCCCGAATGAAAAGGCTTCCACAGACGCAAACACAAACAGCGCGGCGGCTATTACCAAAATTTTCTTTTTCATAATCAATACCCCTTAAGTATAATTTCGTATGTCCTAATCCAAAATATCTAAAAGCTCAACGTCAAAAATTAAGACGGAGTTGGCGGGGATTAGCCCGTTGCCTACCGATTGATCCCCGTAACCAAGGGCCGACGGTATGTAGAATTTATAGCGGCTGCCCGGACTCATCAGTTGAATGCCTTCCGTCCACCCCGGTATTACCTGTCCCAGCGGAAATTCTACAGGTTCCCCTCTTTCAAAAGAACTGTCAAAAACTCTGCCGTCTATAAGCGTTCCTTCATAGTTTACCCTCACCGTGCTGTCCATGTTAGGTTTGGGGCCTTCCGCATCCTTTATTATCTCGTACTGCAAGCCGCTTCCGGTGGTGATTATGCCGTTTTTAAGCGCGTTTTCTTCCAAAAACTCCTCGCCGGCTTCTAAATTTTCTGCCGCCTCACGTTCCATAGAGGCATTGATAGTTTTCTGCACTATTTCAATGGCCTCGTCTTCTGTAAGTTTTGACTTTCCCTCAAAATACGCTTTGAAACCTTCGGCAAAAGCTTTATAATCGAAGTTTAACCCAAAAGGTTTAAGATCAGATCCCATAAGAACGCCGAAAGCATAACTGGTATCCGCATCCACAATATTGGTAGCGTCCACGCCGTCTTTCGCGTTGCACGCTGTAAGAACTGCCAGCGTTAAACAGAAGCCGATTGTCGTTTTCTTGACCATAATTTCCTCGCTCTTATTGCAGCCAAGCTGCTAAAAACTTGTAAGATAACAGATACCTATTAACAGGAGCGCGCGCAGGATATTAGTGTCAATTTTCAGATTTTGTGTCCGGATTTGACTTCCGTACCACCAAAACAGCCCCATTTGAGTATCAATACGCAACGTATATTCAGTAAAGTCCGCCTGAAGACTTTGATTGCCAAAAAAAAGAAACGCCAATTCATCCAATATAGCGCCAAATTCAAGCAGCGCGTTCTCGTAATCGCCTTTTTCAATTAGTGAGATTAAACCCGGAACTTTGCGCCGCAGACATTCTTTTTTATTTTCGTCCGACTTTTCCACCCAAGTTTTAGAAATTAACAGCGCAAGATTGTTCTGAAAATGCGCCAAAAAACGGCGGAATTCAGTTTCATTGGCGGTTGTATTACCCTCACGGATAAGCCGCTTGAATTCCGCGCCTATTCCGAGTATATCCGCGAAATTCTCTATTGCCTCTATCTCAGGAGAATCTCCGGCGACGGGTCTAAATAAAGACTCCGCTATTACGCGGTAATTATTATCCACACAAGCGATAGAATCTTTGCAACCGGCAAGCATATTTAAGGTTATACCGGAAATATGACCGCAAGGTCAAGACATAGAATTGCGCCGCGTTAAATCCAGAGCGTATTCACACTACATGGTATCAATGAACATACGGTAACAGATAAGGCAAGATAGATATAGCCGGAAAAGATCATATCCGGCTTGTCATACCTCGTACCTATCCGGCGGATAATTTTATCCCGCTGTTCACGCGTTAATTTCATATCCGGAGTATATCACATTTTATTCGCAACGGGGTCTGCTCCCCCGCCCTTTATGTCGGTTCGAGTTGGCAACGCCAAATGAACCTCCCCGCCGCAAGCGGCGGGGTATTAAACCCCACTGCGAATAAAAAACGGTAGTAGACGGATTTGCGCCGCAAACCCCCGCAGTTAAATAATTTCCTTACCCGATCGAACCACGTAAATAATTTCAACGCCTTCAAGATACCTCGCCGCAAACGCCGGTCTTCGACCTTAGGCGCGCTTGCCGCGAGGTGGTTCATTAGTGCGAACAGGCTCTGGTTTTTTTCGTAACGTTAAATTGATTCGCTAATGCGGGAATTCCGATTCAAAACGAAAATCAGCGTCAACTTTTACCGCGAAAGACGCTTTTAGATAGCGCAAGCGATTGTAGGGGTTGCGAAGCAAGACACGGCGCCCCCTGCGGGGGCGATGTGGCCGGAGCGCGAAAGCGCGTAGCCCCGAAAAGCGCGGTTTTCGCCCGCCGCAGGCGCGCCTGCGGCGGGCGAAAATGCGCCCAAAATGAAAAAACTCCGCTAATACACTTTCGAAACCATGTAAAACTTTGAATTTTCCCGAAATCGGAATCGCCGATACCGCGCCGCAAACGCCGGTCTTCGACCTTATGCGCGCTTGCGGCGAGTATGCTTCATTCAGACTCGTCGGAATTAGGATTGACCCATTTAATTACCGCCCTGCCGTTGCCATAGCTGTCGGATATACTATTTATTACCGGGACGGCATCGTTAAGTAGTTTATCATCTATATAATTTGTCCCGCCGCCGCCGGATACCGCCGCCGCGTTTGTTATGCCCGCGCCGCCGCCGTAATAACCGCCGCCGCCGCCGCCCGGCCCTTCATACTTGGATTTAGACGTGTGGGCCGCGTTAATGCCTTTGCCGTCGATGTTGCTTTCGCTCCATAAAGTTTCATTGCCGCGTGAACCGTATGGTATATTTTTGCCGCTGCCGTTCGTATAATACAGCAAATTGCCGGGAGTTTGATAACCGGCTTCGCCCGCGTCTCCGCCCGTCAATCCCGGCCATCCGCCGCCTATGTCGTATGCCTGCGCCGCGCCGCCGCCGCCCCCCGCGACAATAATTCTATTATCTAACGTAGACATATACACATCCGAATATAAGCCTATATTACCCGGCTCGCCACCCGATAGAAGCCTTACATCTGTAGAACCGCCGCCGCCTGAACCGCCGGCATAGTTGGGCGTTTCTCTATTACTCGCGTTATCACGGGATTTGTCGCCGTTCCCGCCGTTTGGCAGACCGCCTTTCTTCCCCAAATTGTAATTGTTGCTGTTTTTCACATACACAATCTGCCCGTTGTCAGTTGTTGTTTGAACCGCGGAACCTTCTCCTTCGCCGCCTAAAAAGAACTTTAGCACGTCGCCGCCTTTAAGATTAAACCGGGCCTTTACGCGGCCACCCTTTCCACCCATAGCGGTCTTGCCGTTTGTTGAAAAGACAGGACCGCCGGAAGCGCCCCAAAGCTCTATCTCGTACAAACCGTCGTTGGCAATAGTTACAGACGTATAATTATAATCGTCTACAGGATAGTTAATAGAAGCCGATAAAGATACAACGCCCGCGCTTTTTACAGCAACTATAAGATCCTCCCGCTTACAGAATTCTTCAATATCCGCCGTAGCTTTTTTAATTCCTTCTATATCGTAAACAACATATTTGATTTTAGACGCTTCCGTATCACTTTCACCCCCTTCCACATTATCCAACCCTTCAATCTGCGCCATATCAATTGGCGCCTCTTCTTCCGTACCCGACAGTAACTCCGTTGCCAGCTTTATTTTTGCCTGTAATTCTTTTAACAATTTGTCATCGCTTTCCGCTCCTACAACATAATCATCTTTGTATTTGGCTTCCGTTTCCATAGTGTTTATCGTGTTTATAAGGTCTTTTAACGTACCCTTACTCGTTTCCAACTCAGGATTTTCCGTCCATACAGCCTCCAGCGTTATATAAGGGTGTTCTTTTTTAAGAAGAGGTTTCTCTAAAACAGCGTTCCATTCGCTTGTGTCAAATTCATCCCCGACACTTGCGGCATCCTTAAAAACACTGTCAATATTCAATACCTTCCACGAGGCAAAAATATAACTTGACTTAACCGGCGTATCAAAATAATTTTTCCACACGCCGTCGCCCGCGACTTGATTTACGAAATATTTATAATTGCGAACGCCGGTATCCACAAATACCGGATGGCCTGTATTATTTGCAATTTTGTCATCCGTATCCTTGTTTTCAGGAATTTCTTTGGGCGGAGTTTCAGTATTGCCGCCTTCTTCCAACGAAATATTGTCGAACCGCAAATTTTCCATGTCGGCTATAAAATCATATCCGTCGCGCGCATAGTTGTATTTGCCTACAACTTCGTCGTTCTCATTTATGAAAGGATAGGTTTTAATTACCCAGTCCAAAAAATCCTTTTCAGTCATGGCGAGACCTTCCGTGTCATAACATTTAACTACGGCTATTTCTTTATAGCCCAAAGGAATGTTAAGTCCGCCGCCGCCCCCCGGAAACATTCCGCCGTTTTTATTGCCCGCGCCGGCGATAAATTTTACATAAACTCCATCTTCAGTTTTTCCTTTAGTTGGAACGCTCACGTTACCGAATTTTGCGTCATTATCACTATCGTTAATGTTTTCACACGATACCGCAAAAAATACAATGGCTAACGCCGCCAAAGCCGCTGCTTTATAATTCATACAATACCCTCCGAATGGGTTGCTCCGGAAATTGGATTCTCCGGACGCATGATACTTTTCCGGATATAAACCGGACATTTTAGAACGTCTAATTGACTTGTTCGACAACCCGGTTACTGTCTCCCGCGTCTTACAAAACACCGCGCGTTTTGCGGTTTTAAGCGGGAAGCGGCCAAGCCGTGCTTGGCTTACGAACACCGAAGTTTCCAAACAAATCCGTTTGACACTTTTGAGTCAATGCGGGTGTCAAACAAACAAGGAATAAAAACGGAATGAAAATGATTGCGCTTTCTCAAGACAGGTAATAAAACCGTTTTCACAGCCTTGATGATTCTGACAAGCAGAGATAAGCAGAAATACTGTCGTTCATGTTAAATATATGAATATTAAATCCAAAAGTCAAAAACAGCGATTCCGGTTTCGGGCAATTACGGTTATCTACGCTTTTTCATTTCGGGCGCATTTTTACGCCGCTTTAGCGGCGCAAAAACCGCGCTTTCCGCTCTTATGAAAACGCTGCAGCGTTTTCATACCGCTTCAATCGCTTGCGCTTCTTAAAAGGGGTCTTTTTTGTAAACATAGAGATATTTTTCATATATGAAATCGGAATTCCCGCAAATTAGGAAAATGGGTTTGACTTTTACCGCAACTTGATTTAACCTTTTTAAGGTTAGTTTGTTTATTAAAATAGGGGAGAATAAGTGATAAAACGTGATTTTCCGAAAATTCATTTTTATGATCAGCATTTTGTTGATATATATGATAAGACGTGGGCATGGATACAAGACTGCTGGGACAGAAACTATGATGATTCAGCGATAAAAGGGAAATTTTTTTCGTACCAAGGGAGTTCTTGCGTAACCCAGACGGACGCGATATACTCATCGTTTTTTTTGGTGTACTCAAACAGGATTTATCAGGCAAATCCTACGCTTGATATTTTTTATGACCGGCAGGAACCGGACGGCGCTATACGCTCGGCTTACGACATTAGCACCGGGACGGCTGTTCTATACGAGGATAACCCTGAAAGTATAGGAATTCCTATCTTTTCGTGGGCGGAGTTCAACCTTTACCATAAAACGGCGAATAAAAAGCGCATAAAAGAGGTTCTGCCTATACTCGACAGGTACACATCTTGGATTGATTCGATGTTTAAACGGCCTAACGGCTTGTATCAAGTTCCAATGGCGGCTACCGGAATGTTCAACTCCCCACGGCACGGTTGCACGTTTTCTGTCGATTTTAACGCGATGATGGCTATAAACGTTCTGTACCTTTCGGCGCTGGCGGATATTTTGAACGATAAAGAGGCTAGTTTTAAATACAAAAAGCAATATTTCTCGTTAAAAACACGAATTAACAGTTTTATGTGGGATAATAACGATGGTTTTTACTATGACATTGACGAAAATGAAAAGAAAATACCGGTAAAAACGATTGCCGCCTACTGGACGCTGCTTGCCGAGATACCAAATGACGATAAAGCGGAAAGGCTCATAGAAAAATTGCAGAATCCGGAATTTTTTGGTTCGGCTCACCCGTTTCCGTCTCTAGCCGTGAGTGAAAAAAGCTTTTCCGATTCAGGCGAGGGTTACCTTGGCTCCGTGTTTCCTCATCTTACTTTTATGGTGATAAAGGGTCTGGAACGGTATCAATGCTGGGAATTGGCGCGCGAGTGCGCGATAAGGCATCTATATTTTATACTCGATTCGATGAGTCCTGACGGCAATCATCAGAAAGGAAATTTGTGGGAAGCGTATTTGCCGCTAAAAGAAGGGCCGGCGCTTCCTCCGTCCGATATGACTGCCTGTCCGCCTAATTTCCCGCGTCCGCAATTTTTAACTTATGACGCTCTTTCAACCATTTGTTTGATGGTTGAAAATACGGTGGGCCTTTTAATATCTCTTCCCCGCAAAACGGTTGACTGGATTATCCCGAATCTTGAAATAATGGGGATTGAAAACCTTTCTCTTAAAAAAAATATGATAAAGATTCTTTCAAATAAATCGGGACACGGCTGGGAGATTCACATGGAAAGCGAGAAATTGTACTATTTTACGATAAATATACTTGGTAAAAAGAAAAAAACGCTTCCAATACCGTCGGGCAAATGTTCCATGTTGATTGATAAGTTGTAGACATTTATGAACAGTACCCTTGTAACTCTTAAAGAACGTGGTTTTATTGCTCAATGCAGCGATACAGAAGCGCTTTCCGCGTTGATGGATTCAGGCGGCATGACTTTTTATGTGGGCTGCGATCCTACCGGAGCAAGTCTTCACATAGGGCATATTGTTCCGTTTTTCGCGTTCAGGCACTTGCGCGAAGCCGGACATTGCGGCATTGCGCTCATAGGCGGCGGTACGGCGCGTATCGGCGACCCTTCCGGCAAGACAGAGATGCGAAAGATGCTTTCTTACGAGCAGCTTGACAGCAACGCCGCCTCAATCCGTGAACAGTTGAGCCGGTTTTTGGGTGGTTTTGACGGGAAAACGGCAATTTGCGCTAACAACAAAGATTGGCTTGCCGGTCTTAACTATATTGATTTTTTGCGCGATATTGGACGGCACTTTTCGGTGAACCGTATGCTTAGTTTTGAGGCGTACAAACTGCGTATGGAAACCGGTTTATCTTTCATTGAATTTAATTACCAGCTTTTGCAAAGTTATGATTTTCTTGAACTTTACCGGCGCTATGGTTGCCGTTTACAGATTGGCGGCGACGACCAGTGGGGTAACATTATTGCCGGAATGGAGTTGATTCGGCGGGTGGAAGGAAAGTCTTCACACAACGAAGAAACGGCATTCGCGCTGACGTTTCCGCTGGTAACGACCAGCGACGGCAAGAAGATGGGTAAGACCGAGAAGGGCGCGATTTTCCTTGACGCTTCGCTGACCAGTCCTTACGACTTTTTTCAATATTGGCGCAATACGCAGGATGCGGATCTTAAGCGTTTTTTACTTATGTTTACTTTTCTGCCTGTAACTGAATGTGAAAGTTTGTGCGCGGCGGGGAAAAACCCTAACGAAGCCAAAGAGAGGCTCGCGTGGGAACTTACCGCTCTTATTCACGGCAAAGACGAGGCGGACAAAGCGCTTTCCGGCGCTCGCGCCGCGTTTGGAGGAGGGGCGGCGGACCGCTCAAATATGCCGTTCAAGAAGTTTCCCGCATCGTGTTTTGAAAAAGGCTGTTGTATAATCGACTTGTTCACGGATGCCGGCCTATGCGCGACAAAAAGCGAAGCGCGCCGTCTCGCGCAACAGGGCGGCGCTTTTTTAATGAGGGCGGACGGCGATTTTACGGCTATTGACGATGTAAAATCGCTGATAACTTTAGATAATTTTATCAACAATGAGCTTATCCTTCGGGCAGGAAAAAAGCATTTTTGCCGCATCACGTTAGAATAATTTTCGGCCTTTACGAAGCAAAACACGCTTTGGTGTCGGGCAAGAAATGTTGTTTGCCTGTTCCTGTTCGCTATAATTCGTTTACCGGCCATGCCTTAGCATACTATTTACCAAGAGCCTCACACATTTCGCCACTATCCTTATTTCCGGATAATGAACTTGTTCGCCAACCCGCTTGCTTGTCGCCCAAGTCTTTTCAAGCGGAACTTGGCCAAGCCAAGCATGGTCGCCATGCATGGCGGTCATGCTTGGCGGCCATACATGGCTTTCGGAAACTGAAGTTTCCGAACAACTTTAATCTTTTATTCGCAGTGGGGTCTAATACCCCGCCCTTTAGGGCGGTTCGAGTTGGCAACGCCAACAAAAATGTGGTATTAGACCCCACAGTTCAATAATTTCCTTACAGAACGAACCACGTA
>JAITDS010000221.1 GCA_031282435.1 Spirochaetaceae bacterium | reverse complement strand
TACCATTTCTACAGACCTCACGCCGCTCTCGGTTTCTTGACCCCCGCCGAATTTTCCTCTACTCTGGGCTTACACATTCACATCCCGTAACTGTCCTATTTGTTATGAGAACGGACACTAAATTGCAATGTTATAATAAACCTAATATAATAGATTTATGGATACTTTAAGCTCAGTTTTTAGCGAAACAATAAGAAAAGCGCTCGCGCTTTTTGCCGCGCCGACCCATATTACAGGCGAAAATGTGTATCAAGAAGCCGATAAACAGGCACTTGCGCTTGTTGACGGAATGGTTGAACATCTCGCGCTACCCGGTTCCGGACTTGACGGCATGGATAACCTGTACGACCTTCTACAAAAAGCGCGCGGCGGCTCATCCTGCCTTCTGCTTTTGGAACATTACAGCAACATGGATTTGCCGCAGTTTTCGTACCTGTTGCGCAAAGAAGACCCAAGAGGCGCCGAAATCAACGACGCGCTTATTTCAATCGCGGGCATGAAATTAAACGAAGAAAACCCGGCCATCGCCGTTTTTAGCGGAGGCTATACCCGCATTATCATTTGCCCAAACCATCCGCACGGCAACTCAGGCGGCGCGGCGGAAGCCGTGCAGGAAAAAGTAGACCGCCTTCGCATGATCAATATAAACCGCTCCGCGATGCGTAAACTGGAGGAAATTAAACACACAGGACGCATAGTACTGCTGTTTCCGGCGGGAACCCGCTACCGCCCGTGGGATCCAAGCTCCAAACGCGGCGTACGCGAGGTCGATTCGTACATCAAAAATTTTGACTATATGTGCCTTGTCGCGTTGAACGGCGAGGTGCTGCATATAAGACAGGGCGAGATGATAGACGACTCTGTAAGTAAAGACATACTGCGCGTTACCGTATCTCCGGTAATTTCCTGCAAAGATTTCCGCGAGAAGGCCATGTTTGAAGCAGAAAAAGCCGGAGTTGAAGACAAACGTCAGGCTGTAGTGGACGCGGTAATGCGCCGGCTGGAGGAAATGCACAACGCCGCCGAGCAGAAACGTCAGAAAAAAGCAATTTAGCGTTAAAAAAATTTCATGAAAACCGGCGCATGCGCTTACTACCAGTTTGATTTTGACGGGCTTAAAACAAGACTTGCTTTTCGCGCGCACGATGAAAAACTAATAGAAATTTCTTTTGGGGAATTTAAGTCAGGACGCGGCTGTAGCGGCGCTTTTGATGCGGACATCTTAAATGCCGGCGGCTTGGACGCAGGCGGCGCAGTCGAAATAGAAATTATAGAGACGGCGCGGAGGCAGATAACGGAATATGCCGCCGGTCTTCGCCGTGTTTTTGACTTACCGTTCAATTTGAGCGGCACTGATTTTCAGATGAAAGTTTGGGGTGCCTTGCTACAAATACCTTACGGAGAAACCGCCACTTATCGGGAAATAGCGCAGGCCGCCGGAAACCGCGCCGCCTGCCGTGCGGCAGGCGGCGCGGTTCACCGCAATCCGCTGGCAATCGTAGTACCCTGCCACAGAGTAATAGGCGCGGACGGAAGCCTTACAGGTTTTGGCGGCGGACTGCCCGTCAAAGAAAAGCTCCTTTCCATAGAAAGGCGCTTTTGCGCCCGCTGACTTCGACAGCGCCGCAACGGCCAACGGCAACATTGCAAGACGGCAAGCGGCAGTATTGAAGAAAACGTTTCTCTACGGGTAGAACCTTACGGCAGATGAAGCTTTTCGATTGCCGCCTTTAAGGCGGTTTTTACGGGCGCGTCGTCGGGTAGAGAAACAAGCGGCTTGCCTGCGGAGTCGTATTCGTACACCAGATCATCCTGCGGAAGCACGCCAAGAAGATTCAAGCCTTGCAGTTCAATTTCTTGTTTAACGCCGTCATTCAGTACGCCGCCCGGGGCGCGATTCACTATCAAAAAAACATCTTTCGCTTTAAGGTCAAGACTGACTATCATTTTTGCGATGCGCCCCGCAGCCTGAATACCACGCCGCGAACAATCACTTACAAGGATGATAAGGTCTACAGGCGGCAGTATGCCCCGGCTTATGTGTTCAAGACCCGCCTCGTTGTCAACCACCATGTAGGCGTAATTCAGATAGTATTTACGAATTTGCTCGCGCAGAATGTCGTTTACAAAGCAGTAACAGCCTTTGCTCTGGGTGCGTCCCATTACAAGCATATCAAAATGGTCATGCTCAATGAGCGCGTCCCCAAATTTGTAGGTAGCGTACTCCTGTTTGGACATCCCAAGAGGAATTGGGCTGGGTTCCGCAATCTCCGCGTGAGCAATTTCCTCGCGTAAATCGCCAAGCGTTAAATCAACTTTAACGCCTAAAACTTCATTAAGGTTAGAATTCGCGTCCGCGTCAACGGCAAGCACAGGCGACTTTCCGGCCTTAATCAAATAATCTATAAAAAGTCCGCAAGTCGTAGTTTTTCCAACTCCGCCCTTGCCGGCAAATGCTACGGTAAATGTCATGCCACCGCCTGATATCCGGCTTCGGTTACCGCCGCCTTGAGCGCGTCCGCCGTTACGTTATCGGCATGGTCAATTTCCGCTTTCTTTGTTTTCAGATTCACCCTGACTTTTTTTACTCCGGCAGTCGCTTTCAAAACATCCGTTACACGCTTTACGCAATGTTCGCAGCTCATGCCTTCAACAATAAACGTGGTTTTCATTTTTCACTCCTAATCAGGCGTTAATCCGTTTAAACGCTATTTACGTCAAAATAGAATAAGCCCGCTTGCGTTAAATAATAACGCAAAACTAACATTTCTGTCGACCCCGCGCAGGGCAACGTCATTTGCTAATCTTTTCATAACTAAACACAAATGGCGTATCGCAAAAACGGTTAAAGCCGGTGTTTGATAAGTTTTTTAGGACTTTCTCACGCCGGAACCCGTTTTACCGGAGTAATGCGTAATTGTTCACGCGCCGCCTTGCTTAATTTCCGTCCATCGTTGTCTCTCGTCTTTTAATAGAGTTGTTTGAAAACCTCAAGTTTTCAAACAACTTCCATTAAAAACGTGGTTTTGCAAGGCTTTAGCCTGAAAAACCACAAGACTTGTGAGACAACCAACCGGGTTGTTGAACAAGT
>JAITDS010000159.1 GCA_031282435.1 Spirochaetaceae bacterium | reverse complement strand
CCCGCGGCGTTTTTTTTTGTGCGGGGGTGTGGCCGCGGGCGGGGGGGGGGGGGGGCGATGAATCCAACTATCATTCTCCGATATTCCTTTAATGAAGCGGTAATTCTTCCAATTCATGTTCAACTTCGTCCAGCCGTTTTCTAAGTGTTTCTATAGTATGTTCAATGCGCTGTTTTTCTTTTTCCAAACGCTGCCGCGGGTCGTCTTCATATTCCGGCGGGCGGCGGGCGTTCATTTTAACAGTATCGGGACTCTTTCCCGCAAGAAAAGCCTGCTCCGCTTCGTTCCTAGCCTTTTCGCCGCGTATTCCCGCAACAAAACGCATATTATCCGGGCCTATTTCCGGTTTTATGTCGTACAAGAACATTTTTACCGCTGTTTTTGCGGAAACACGCGGCATACAAAGTATTCGGTCTATGTAATCCTCAAAACGCATACCGATTCCGGCGCAAAGTTCCTGAGCCTCAATTAGGCAATGCCCCAATTCTTTTAGCAACCTGCCGTTTTCGGTAAGAAAGCCGTTTTTTATGCGGGAAGTCAATTCGATTAGGGCGGGCGAAGCTTCAATATTGGTCTTGTATATCCCTTTTTCCTCCGCCTTGCCAAGTAAGGCGTGGAATATGGCCCAAAATTCCTTTGTGTGAGCGCGCGCGGGTAGCTTACCTCCGTGTTTGCAGGAGTGAATATGATGCGCGTACTCGTGTATCGCCGTGTATATCAACTGGGCTTCTTTTTGAGCGCCGTCCTCGAAATTCTTGTTATGTATGATAATTTCACGGCTCGCCGGTTTGTACAGACCGTTTACTTTGCGGCTTTTCTTACCGGAAAAGATTAGAGAAAAATCAAGCGGAGCGTCTTCGATAGACAACAATAGTTCTTTTACATAGTCTTGATTCACAGTGTCATCCTTGAATTAGCGGCGCAGATAGCCGCGGCAAGCGCGTCGGCGGCGTGTTCCGGGCGCGGTATGTCTTCAAGCCCCAGTATAATACGCACCATCTCCTGAACCTGCCGTTTATCCGCCGTTGAAACGCCTGTTACCGCCCGTTTTATCGCGTTAGGCGTGAACTCGCGCACGGTAAGCCCCGCCTGCGCCAGAGCCATACAGAAAACCCCGCGCGCTTCCGCGACCGGTATCGCGCTTTTTACGTTTCGCGAAAAAAACAGGACTTCAACGGCGGATTCGGCAGGCTGCCATCTGTCAAGAACAGCGCGTATCCCTTCGTAAATCGCAAGCAGACGTTCCGCATGATCTTGTGAAGGGGCTGTTTCTATGCAGCCGTGAGCCAAATATCGCGCGCGTTGTCCGGTATAATCCAACAGTCCCCAGCCGGAAGCCGCAAGTCCCGGATCAATACCCAGTATGCGAAGTTCTCCGTTCACGCGGCGTTATTCTTCGTAATCGTCAGGGACTTCAATATTTGAATATACGTTTTGAACATCATCGTTTTCTTCCAGTTTTTCAACTAAACGTAATACTTTACCGGTAGCGGATGCGTCCAGAAGCACAGGCGCTTCGGGAACCATGCTGATTTCCGCGCTTGTGGTCTCTAAATTCGCGCTTTCAAGCGCTTTTGCCACAGATTCAAAGTCTTCGGGGCTTGTGGTAACTTCAATTACGCCGTCGTTAAGCGTAACGTCTTCCGCTCCGCCTTCAAGCGCTATTTCCATTACTTGGTCTTCCGTATATTTTTCGCCGTCCAACGTAATTATTCCTTTGCGCGTCAAGAGCCGTGAAACAGAACCTGTCTTTGCTAGTTCCGCTCCGGCGCGTGTCAGGATGTTGCGCACGTCCGCCGCCGCCCTGTTACGGTTGTCGGTAAGGACTTCAATTAGTATCGCCGCTTCGCCAAGCCGGGCCTCGTAGGTAAGTTCTTCATAGCTTACGCCTTCAAGTTCGCCTGTTCCTTTTTTGATGGCTCTGTCAATATTGTCTTTCGGCATATTCGCGCCGCGCGCCTTGATAACAGCGGTACGCAGACGAGGGTTGCCCTCCGGATCGCCTCCGCCCATACGAGCGGCTATCGATATTTCTTTTATAAGTTTTGTAAAAAGGTTGCCGCGCTGCGCGTCAGCCGCGCCTTTTGCGCGTTTGATTTTTGCCCATTTGCTATGGCCGGACATAAACTCTCCTTAAAATTGCTGTATTAATGAATATTTTCATACTACACGAATCCCTGTCCTCGTGTCGACCCACCCGTCAGCCGTCCGGTAATGAAATGTTGAAAAAAACTGTATGGCTTTTATCATAGCCGTAAGCGATTGCGAGCAATCGCTTGCGGCTAAAAACAGTTCTGTGAACTGTTCAAGCGCGTCCGCGCTTGCGCCGCGCAAGCGATTGAAGCGGTATGAAAACGTGAAAGCGTTTTCATAATAGCGGAAAGCGCGGTTTTCACCTGCGGCATCCGCCGCAGGTGAAAATGCGCCCAAAATGAAAAGAGTTGATACTATGTTGTTGAAATCGTCTAGAGCGTTTAATTTCCCCGAAGCCGGAACCGCTTACGCTATCGTATATAAAGCGTTGACTGCTTGTTCAGTCAAAATTATTGCGCGGGCGTAAAACAGATATGGCTTCCGCGAATGAGGCGGCGGTCTGTTTTTCATCTCCGGGTAAGAGTGTGCGGACGTGAAGGATGACGCCGCCGCCGCGCATGGACGAGATTACCGGGACGCGGGTTCTTCGCAAACTTAGGGCTAAGGCCTCTTCACAGCCGTTTACCGGCTTTATTTCTACGCCAAAACCGGGGAGTGTGTCCGTGGGGTAGGAGCCGCCGCCGGTCGTGTCGCGGGTTTCCACAACGGAAATCGAAAAATTATCGGCTTGCGAGTTTGCGGCGGCGGTCTGTTTCAAAAGGCGGAGTAAAGCGCGAGCTTTTTTAAGGAGTTCAGGCCGGCTGATTTCAATCATTCTGATTACCGGTATCCGCTGCCGTTTGCCGGAAAGGTACAGTCTTAAGGTCGCTTCAAAGGCCGCGAGCGTCATCTTGTCCACGCGTAGCGCCCGCATAAGCTGGTGATTTTTCATTTTGTCTATGAGGCTTTTTGAACCGGCGATTACTCCTATCTGCGGGCCGCCAAGGAGTTTGTCTCCGGAAAATGTTACAATGTCGGAACCGGCTTTTAGACAGTCCCTTACCGTATGTTCGTGGTTTGTAAACCGCGTTTCAAGTTCGCAAAGAAGCCCGCTGCCTAAGTCTTCCATGAAAATAAGATTTTGCGAGGCGGCAAGCTCCGCAAGTTCTTCACGGCTTGTTGTTTTTACAAAGCCTTCTATCCGGTAATTCGAAGGGTGAACTTTAAGTAAAACCGCGGTGTTCTCTGTTACCGCGCCGCGATAGTCGCTTATGCGCGTTGAGTTCGTGCATCCTACCGCCGTCATTTGAGCGCCGGAAAATGAAAGTATTTCGGGTATCCTGAAAGAACCGCCTATTTCAACAAGTTCGCCGCGGGAGACGATGACTTCGCGTCCCGCCGCCATCGCCGACAACGCAAGAAGTACCGCGGCGGCGTTGTTATTTACAACTAGAGCCGCTTCCGCTCCTGTAAGATGCCGGACGCTCCATTCGACATGATAGCCGCGTTCCGCCCGCACGCCTTTTTCTAGTGAATATTCCAGGCTGCTGTAAGAGCCGGATATATTATTTACCGCGCTAAGCGCTTCGGCGGCGAGCGGGGCGCGTCCAAAGTTGGTGTGTATTACAACGCCTGTGGCGTTAATTACGGGTATAAACGTGCCTGTTATTCTTTCCGTGAGCAGGGTTTTCGCGCGTTTTTCGACAAGTTCTTTAGGGGACTCTTTAATATCTGTTCCGTTAAGGATTTCTTTTCTTATGCTGCTAAGCGTCTCATTGATTATTTTTTTTACGGTTTCTCTGCCAAGACAGCCGGAAAACTCCGCGGCCCATGCCGTGTTCAAGAGTTCGTCCATTGCCGGTATAGAACGTGGCAAAGCGTTTTTATCTGGCATCCCTCACCCCCACGCGCAAAAAATAAAATAGCATCCGTAGAAGAACGCCGCCTTGCCCTCGTCTATTGGATTTTTGTATAAGCTACGTAATAATGAAATGTGCCGTCTGAGAAATCCCACCAAAAATGCCTGTTATCAATAGTCGGCATTAAAGAAGCTCTGTAGCCTTTTTCCGTCCATGTTTTAGGCGAGTCTCTGAATAGGATTTCTACATCGTAATATGTAGGCTGAGTGTTCGCCGTGAAAGTTTCAGCTTTTTTCCAGCCGCCGCTGCCTAAGCCGTTTTTAGGATTTACTTTTCTAAACTCCTGTATTATCGAATAACTGTTGGCTGTAAAAACTGGAGGCGTTTTCATATTTAAAGTATCCTGCCTATTTCCCATGACAACCCGGTATCTAAATTCCCTGTAAAATTCAGCCTCATCTGAATAACAGAACATTATACTAATAAATGATATTACAATTAAAAACCCCATACGTTTCATTTTAATGCCTCCGTCCGCATTAGTTATAATAGTTTTCATAAACATATAAAATTTAGTCCAAAATATATTTAGATTTGTTATAGGTTTTATAGAATTGAATTTTTCTATTGAATTTGTTGCCGTATTCATACTAAACCTCCGCTCCCTGCCGGATTATAAGTTTTCCCCGCTGGCCGCTCAATTCAAGATACGCTAATTCCGCGAGTCCAAAATCCGCGTTACGGGTAAAATCTTTGGCGTACTCGTCATACAGCATATCTTCGTACATTTCACCCGCAAAGCCGCTTTTATTAAATTCGGACTTTTCAACTGTTTTACGCATACCTGTTATCAATGTCTTTAATAAAAAGGTTTCCAGCGCTTCGCATTGTTCGTACAACTTATCTTTTTTATCAATAAAAACTTTTGACCGCGCTGATGATGTTATTTCTTCAGTGTCAATATTAGGTTTATCTAATTTCAAGAATTCCGAAAAATTCTGATGATCGCGCTGTTTATTTTCCGTATTATTTACAGCCGTTAGTGTATCAAGCGCATAGCGGTTATTATCAATTTGATATGCCGCTGTACCTATAACCGACATCGTCCTCTCCCACCGTTATCGTTTTAATCCAGTCGCTGTTCCAAGCATATTGTCACTTGTCTGAATTGTGCGCGAGTTAAATTCATAGGCGCGTTGCGCCACTATAAGATCTACCATTTCACGTACAACGGAAACGTTAGACATTTCAAGAAATTTATGTATAGTCTGCCCCATGCCTTCAAAACCCGGCCTTCCGGGTATCGCTTCGCCGGATGCCTGCGTTACTTTAAACAGATTTTCACCCACTGCCGTAAGACCCACAGGATTCGGGAAACGGTATAATTCTATTTGCCCGACAGGAACAGGGTCGTCCTGATTCGGCAGTTTTACCGTAACGGCGCCGGTTTTTGTAACATTTATAGTCTGCGGCAAAAAGTTTTCCGGCATAATTATATCCGGTAGTACCCAGTAACCGTTGCTTGTAACAAGCCGTCCGTCGCTGTCAACTTTGAAAGCCCCGTCGCGCGTATATGCGTAAGAGCCGTCATACATTTGTATACGGAAAAAACCTTCTCCCTGTATCGCTATGTCGTACACGTTGTCTGTGTTTTGTAACGACCCTTGCGTAAACATTCTTTGGGTGGCGGCGACTTTTACGCCGTGTCCCATTTGTATTCCAACGGGTGTTACAGTGTCTTCCGTAGCCGGTGTTCCCGCAATACGCAATGTTTGATAGAGCAGGTCTTCAAAATCAGCGCGTACTTTTTTGAATCCGGATGTATTTACATTAGCCAAATTATTAGAAATAGTATCAATATTTGTTTGCTGGCCAATCATGCCGGACGCGCCCGTCCATAAACTGCGAACCATTATGCCTCCTGCCTCAATTAATTGTCGGTTTTTAATAAAGGCAAGTTTATATTTTTATAGAATCCTGCCGGTTTTTACTCGCAGTGGGGTCTAATACCCCACTGTCAACAAGTTAAGAGTATCCCCAAATCAACAGTTTGATTTGCGATTATGATGGAAATGAGGTTTTTTCAGATACTCTTTCCTTGCTACTTCCCGGTTTGGCCGTACCGGTACTACCCGCCGTTTTATTTCTTCTACCAGTTCCTCGTATAAATGCTTGCGGACAAACCGGTCATCCGCTATCAGTATGCCGATAAGCCGGTCTTTTAATACTCCTACCGCATGGTTCACATTGGCACGGTATTCGTATTTCCGTTCCTTGGTTCCGGCCGCCTTCTCTCCTTTGCGATTTGCTTCCCTCAGGCTGCTGGCAAGCATATTCGATACCGTCATCATCGCATAAAAATCCTGCTTGATATTGTCCGCAAGCCGTCCGCTGAAGTTCTCCAACTCAAACTTCTGTTTTATCCGGTTGTATTTCGTTTCTATCGGCC
>JAITDS010000135.1 GCA_031282435.1 Spirochaetaceae bacterium | reverse complement strand
AATGAACCACCTCGCGGCAAGCCGCGAGGTATCTTGTAGGCGTTGAAATTATTTACGTGGTTCGTTCTGTAAGGAAATTATTTAACTGTGGGGTCTAATACCATTTTTATTTGGCGTTGCCAACTCGAACCGCCCTAAAGGGCGGGGTATTAGACCCCACTGCGAATAAAAACCCGCCGCGCAACGGCGTAGCAGACACGGCGCTTGCGCCGCAACCGGAGCGTTAGCGTAGCGCGGCCCCGAAAAGCGCGGTTTTTGCCCGACGCAGGCGCGCCTTCGGCAAGTGAAAATTCGCCCAAAATTAAAAAAAAGAATAATCTCTCGTGAGATAACGCTGTTTTCAAGTTGAGTGTAAGGCGGGAAAGCCGCTGGCGGCACTTGGCTTAACAGCGCCGTATAAATTTGTTATGCTGAAAAGGTAATGAACCGGCTCAAAAAAAAATATGTTATAACAGCGGCTGTTTTAGCCTTGATGCTTTACGCGTTTGCCGCGGCGGGGCCGGTAACTGAAGAAACCGTATTGTCCTATAACTGGATAAAATCGGTTGATGCCGGTTATGACGAACAATTTGACGGGAATGAATATACAGTTCCGTTTGAGCTAGGTCCGCGTTTTGGTTACATATCCAAAGACGGACAATTCAGCATAAATATGGCAAGAAGGGCGTATATTTCGTTGTCGGATTATTTATGGGCCGAGTACGGGGCGCAGGATGAAAGCATAGCCGTAAAAAATCCGTATGACGAAACAGTTTTTAATATCGAAGACGGGTACGGATATCCGTTTTTTTTGGATTCAAAGACTTTTATCATGCACGCCGGACAAACTTCCATTTCCCGGTTAGAACAACGTGGAATGGGGCAACTTAAAAACGACTCTCCGGAAACGGCAAAAATTGTTTGGACATACGACTTTGCTTCCTCGATAACCTGCGTTGACGCGGCGGCGGGACTTCTGTTGGCGGGGACTTTGGACGGCGCTATAGAATTGATTGACGGCGCGGGACGGCGGGTTTATTTTTCAGAGCCTTCCGGTTCGCGCATATCGGCTGTTTTTGGCTGCGCCTTGTCAAAGGACGGTAAAAAGATAGCGCTTGTTTCAGGATTGGATAAGCAGCGTTTTATTTTTATTGAACAATTCGGATTAACGTGGCGTATAACTTTTCATGAGTTTTTAGAAGAGGGGTTACGGCGCAACCTCTACGTTATGTTTGTTGACAATGACAGCAAAGTCGCTTTTGAAAGGGAAAACGCCCTTGGTATATATGATATAAAAACCCGAAAAAGTTACAATATACCGTTGGACGGAGATATTACGGCGCTTGACGGAAGCGATAACAGCGATTTTTTATTTTTAATAACGTCCAAAAACGGATATAATAAAAAGCTGATAGGCATTAAGTTTCCTGACATCGTTATAATTGAAGCCCCGTTCAACAGCGAGGACGCTTTTTTAACCTTAAAAGACAACAATTTATTTGTCGGCGGCGGCATAACAATCGCTTCGTTTGCTATAGAAAAAAAATGAAGAAAAGCATAGACGGCGCGTTGTATGGCAGTTTTACGGAGCCGGTTCGGGACGCGCTGTGGGGGCATATCTATTTAACGCCTGAGTTGGAAGCTATTACACGTTCAAACGCTTTTATAAGACTGCATCGTATTGCCCAGCTTGGCCCCGCTAATTTTTGCTACCCCGGAGCGACTCATACCAGAGCGGCCCATTCGCTTGGCGTGTATCATTTGACGCGCCGTATGCTTTCTATACTTTGCGAGAGAGGCGCGTCTGAATGGCTTTCGTTCAGCGGTATACGTTCAATGCTTTGCGCGGCGCTACTGCATGACGCGGGGCATTTTCCGTACGCCCATTCCTTGAAAGAACTGCCTCTTGCCCCGCATGAGGAGTTGTCGGGTCTGTTGATAAAGGCGGAACCGGTTCGATCGCTGATAGCCGCCGCGGGCGGGGACGCGGATATAAGCGCCGCCATTGTTGACGACGGTATAGACGTTAAAGGCGATACGGAGATTCTTTTTTACCGGAAGCTGCTTTCCGGCTGTCTTGATCCGGATAAACTTGACTATTTGAACCGTGACGCGCGTTACTGCGGCGTTCCTTACGGCGCTCAAGACATTGATTTTATATTTTCAACGTTATATCCGCACCCTGAAAGGGGGGTGGATATTACCGCGCGCGGGATTCCGAGCGTGGAAGCCATACTTTTTTCTAAGTATATGATGTACCGCTCCGTTTACTGGCATAGATCCGTGCGCTGTGCTACCGCTATGGTCAAAAAGGCCCTGCTGGAGGGCTTGCTTCAGAAATCTTTGCGCGCCGAAGATCTGTATAATCTTAGCGATTCGGGGCTTTTAATGTTGATGTCCCGAATGTTTGAGCTTGGTCATCCGTTGTTTGCGCTGGGACTTCGGGCTTATGAGGGACAGTTTTTTTCCCTTGCCGCCGAATTCCCGTTTGATGACGCGTCGCAACATAACCTTTGCGATATTAAAGAGCGCCCGTACTATGAAAGTAAAATCGCGGCGGAGCTTTCTGCTGAAACCGGCGTGGCAATCAACGGTGAACAGCTTATTATTGATGTGCCGGAGCCGTTTTTGTTTGAAACCGACTTGTTTATACGCGGGGAAAACTGTTTTTTTGACAAAAGCACCAGTTTTTTTGCGGGCAAGACGGCGCGGGACTGTATTAAGAGCCTGCGTGTGGCGCGTGTTTTCATTGACGGCGCTGTTTACGATGGCCGCGAAGAGCTTATTTCAAAAGCGGCAAACGAGATTTTTGCTTCCGCTTCTATTCGCGGCGAAAATGTTCATTAAATCAGCCCTCCGGCAGCCAGCCGCTTTCTGTCTAGCGTTTTACAACAAAAGGGGTCTTAACTTACGAGATGTATGCTTAAAATCGAAAATCAGAATTCGGGCGCATTTTCACCTGCGGCGGATGCCGCAGGTGAAAACCGCGCTTTCCGCTATAATTAAAAAGGACGGCGCAAAACGCCGTCCTTTTTAATTCCGCTTCAATCGCTTGCGCGGTATAAAAGCCTCTTTCGCTGTAAAAGCTGACGCTGATTTTCGTTTTGAAACCGGAATTCCTGTTGGTGGCGGCGGCGGGGCGGAGGGTGTCGGACTTCGGGAGCCAAGGCCCCTTTTGTTGTAAACAACTAAAGTCAACGCGAACCTGCGTTAAGCAGGTTCAGCAGACTTCGGAAGACAACGCCTTTTTCAAAGTAGACGCAGGGCAGGAAACCCGCTGGCTGGCCGCCGGATAAAAACGCGGCCTGTTGTAAACCGCCGTTTTCTGAATAGACGAAAAAAGATTGACGGTTTGAAAAACGCTTGACTTTTATAATAGACATTAACGTAGAGTACCTTAGTTGCGAAAACTATGTATGGGAGCGGGAATACGTCCGCCCCGGGCAATAAAAGCGGCGCTGCTTGAAGCATGGAGCGGCAACACCGGAGCGCCGCCCAAAAGGCCGCCGAATTCTACCCAGTCTCCGGCCGCTTTGCCGGGGACTGGAATAATACGGACAGCCGTTGTCTTATTGTTGACCATGCCAATAGCCATCTCATCCGCTATTATTGCGGAAATAGTGTCCGCTTCCGTATCGCCGGGGATGGCGGCCATATCGATGCCTACGGAGCAGACCGAAGTCATAGCTTCCAGCTTATCAATGTTTATACAGCCCGATTTTACAGCTTCTATCATTCCTTCATCCTCCGATACAGGTATAAAAGCGCCTGAAAAACCGCCCACATGGGTTGAGGCCATAACGCCGCCTTTTTTAACCATATCTGTAAGCATAGCAAGAGCCGCCGTTGAGCCGTGAGTGCCCGCGTGAGTAAGCCCCATTTCCTCAAGTATTCGCGCAACGGAATCGCCTATGGCCGGAGTCGGAGCAAGAGAAAGGTCGAGTATGCCGAAAGGCACGCCCAAACGTTTAGCGGCTTCGCGCCCGACAAGTTGCCCCATCCGCGTAATTTTAAACGATGTTTTTTTAATCACGTCCGCAAGCTCGTCAAAAGACATTGAACGGCAGTTTTCTATTGCGGCTTTTACAACACCCGGACCGGAAACTCCGACATTCAAACAGCTTTCAGCCTCACCCGGGCCGTGAAAAGCTCCCGCCATAAACGGATTATCCTCCGGCGCGTTACAGAATACAACAAGTTTTGCGCATCCCATAGCGTCTTGCCCCGCTGTTTTTTCAGCCGTAAGTTTTATTATTTTTCCCATCAACGCTACGGCATCCATATTTATACCGGCTTTTGAACTTGCCACATTTACGGACGAACAAACACGTTCCGTGCTTGAAAGCGCTTCCGGTATGGAATTGATAAGACGTGTATCCCCCGTAGTAAAACCTTTTTGAACAAGAGCGGAAAAGCCGCCTACAAAATCAATTCCAAGTATTTTGGCGCATTCATCAAGCGTCCGCGCGTACGGCGTGTAATCGTTATCATCCGACGATGCGGCGACAATAGCGATAGGCGTTACGGCGATACGTTTATTTATGATAGGAATACCAAATTCATTTTCTATATCATGTCCGATTTTCGAAAGTTTGCCTGCCACACGTAGAAGTTTTTCTTTTATTCTTGAACGCGTGGCCTCTCCGCTTCCGGCGACGCAGTCTAAAAGCGATATGCCAAGAGTAATGCAGCGTATATCCAAATTTTGCCGCATAAACATATCGACAGTTTCTGTAATTTCTTTATTTGTGAATAACATTTTATATCCTTAATAGAGTTGTTCAAAAACTTCAGTTTTCGCAAGCCAAGCATGGCGGCCATGTATGGCTTGACCGACAAGCGCTAAAAACTTGTTCTATAACCAACCGGGTTATTGAACAAGCCCGTTATATCCTGTGCATTTCGCTGAAAACTCTTTCATGCATCATGCTGATTGAAACATTCATTGATTTTCCAATTTCGTTCAGATCCTGTTTTAGTTCTTCAAGCCGGCCTTTGTTTTTTGAAAGATCAACCATCATTAACATAACAAAATTACCTGATAGAATTGTTTGGCTTACATCCTCAATATTAATATCACGCTCCGCAAGAAAAGAACATATCTTGGCGATTATCCCCACATGATCTGAACCTATAACCGAAATAATCGCGTTGTTTGAATTTTTTTCCGGTAGTTTTTGCATTACTTACTCCCTTTAGGTTTTTCTTTTTTTTTCACGTCTTTATCCGTGTCCGCCGCCGCTCCGGACGTTTTGCTGCTAATAGGCATATTATGTTCAAGATGATGCTCCGTTAAAAACATATCCAAAACCGTAAGAAAAAGTATCACCGCCATAGGTCCTAATATAATTCCGTTAAAACCATAAGCCTTAACCCCGCCCATAATAGAAAAGAAAATAATCAACGGGTGCAGTTGTATGCGGTCTTGCAAAAAAAGCGGGCGGAAAATATTATCCATTAAAGAAATGAATATCCCTGAAACAATAAGAAACAAAATACCACGCAAAGGATTGCCTGACAGTATAATTGATATTCCCAGCGGCATCCATACTATCGCGCCGCCGAACATTGGAATAAAAACACATATAAATGTAAGACAGGCAAATACCATAGCGCCTTTTATGTTAAAAATAGCAAATATTATATAGGCGAGAACGGCTTGAATGACCGCGACCATGACATAGCCTAAAAATAAATTTTTTATAATGTCTTTGAATTTTTTAACCAGTTTGGTTATATACTCTTCTTTTATAGGAAAGTTATTTAACACAAGACCGGAAAGATATGCCCCGTCAAGATAAAAGAAAAACAGACAAAATAACATAAATACAAGACTCACCGCAAAAGAGCTTATATTAAGCGCTATACTTTTTGAAAACCCTAAAATGTTGTTAATTCCGCTGTTCATTATAAGAATCAGATGCTGTTGAATATCATTGGCGCTTATATTTACTTGATTTGCCGATAATTCAGAAATAAATTCTGAAAGGCGTTGAAGCACTTCATGCAATATGGAAGGATTGTTGTGGAATGTTTGACGGACTATATTTACTAATTCCATAACTTGATGAGTAATCTGTGACATAACGAATAGTATCGGTATAAGAACAATTAACGTAGTACCGAGCGAAAATACTCCGGCAAGGATATTTTTTAAGAACTTGCCTTTTGGTTTTGAAAAATCAATATTTTTTGTTATGTATTTATGCAACGGATTTATTATTACGAAAAGAAAAATTGACCAGAGTAGAATAGTAAAAAAAGGCGCAAACAGCCTGCAAACCAACAGAAAAAGCGCTATAAGAACTATTCCAAATACAATATTTTGTATTGTTTTTGGATTAGGCTTAATTTTTATTGTAGGCATTTCATCCATTATTATTTACCTCTCCTTTTAATACGGATTTATCTACAGGTAAAGAAATGTAAAACGTAGAACCTTTATCCGGAGTTGTTTGTATCTTTATTGTACCGCCCTGATCAATAATGCGCGATCTTACAATGTTAAGCCCTACGCCCCGTCCGGCATGCATTCCGCCGCTTTCCGCCGTACTGAAACCGGGCATGAAAATAGCTTGATAAATACGGTTTTTATTAATAATGTTTTCGTCTTTTTTAATTATATGCATTTTTTCCGCGCGTTCTTTTATTTTATTAAAATCAAGCCCTTTCCCATCATCCCGCAGTTTAATATTTATATTTTCATTTTCAAGTTTTAAGGAAACTTTAATAAGTCCGGTTTCGTCTTTTCCCTTTTTTAGGCGCTCTTCAGGGGTTTCTATACCGTGAAACACGGCGTTACGGACAAGTTGCAGCAAAACTTCCTTAATAACGCGGCGTGGCGCGTTTTCAAGAGCGGCGGCATCTATACCGTTTGCATCCAAATTTACTTTTTTGCCAATATCGTCCGATGTACGTTTTGCCGCGCGTTTAAGGTTTTCAATTAAAATATCGGCATGGCTTTTCTTTACCCCGCCTGTGTTGAACGATTTTATTTTTTCTATGCTTGCTATGAAACTGTCTTTATCTTTCATTATTTCGTCTACGTGTACTGTTAGATTAAGCATATCATCGAAAGTAACTTCGGCTTTTGACTGTAATTCTTTAATATAATTTTCTATATCGTGTATTTTCTGACTGTAATCATTAAGACCTATGATTATTGAATTGGCTTTGATAGCGTGAATCGACTGAAAAATAAGCGCAAGGGCATCGTCTGAAGATATTTTTGAATTTTTAAGAATATCATTAATTGTTTCAAATTCGTACTCCGTATCTTCTATAAAATCGCTGAAAACATTCGGATCTATTTGCAGTACTTCAAACAGTGTGTTCATTTCTTTCTGGCGTTTAGCCTCCGAATTTTGAATTTGTTTTTCCAGTTCAACTTCGACGGTAATATCTTCTATATTGCCCATAATTATGGCGTCTCCCGAAACTTCGTCTATAGGGGTAAACGTGCAGCGCAGTATTTTTTTTACGCCGTCTGAACCGGTATAATTCAGTTCTTGAAGCGGATTTATGTCTTCCAGCATACCGGCGTCAAAACGGCGTTCCCGCACCATATCAAAAAAATCGCTTATAGTTGAAATTTCCGCGCTTGTAAGCGAAGAAGCAAGCAAATCCGTGAATTTTCTCCCGCTTAAAGAAGAATCCCCCAAAGTTTTTTCCAGAAGGTGAGAATAATTATCTTGTATAATTAAATCTTTGTCCATCAAAAACAAACTTGTTTTAAGATTATTTTTCATTACGGCGAATATATCCCGCTCCGATTTGAGCAGTTCGTTAAGTTTTTTTAGATTCTTTTCTTTTGAAATCCGCGCAATTTCATAAAGATGCGCCATCGCAAATGATAAAAGGTAAACAATTATAATAAAGTATATTTTTTCTTTTGAGTAATGATAGATAGATAAAGGCGGATAAAACAGAATAAATAGAATTACGGCAAAAACGGCTGATGAAAATATAATGCCCGCCTTTTGCCCGCTTGTAAAATAGGCTAAGAGCGGTATTATGAAAATCCAAGTCCCGGAAAATCCGTCCGCAGAACCCGTACAGAAAAATCCAATGCTGTTCAGTGCGATAAGCGTTATGGGAATAAACTCGGCAATACAAAACGGTACGCGGATTTTAAGCACCGCTAATCCGGTTATGCATATAAGCGCAAACGGCATACACATTATCGCGATTTTTCCCGAAGGAAGCCTCATTATAAATAAAAACAACGTGTAGCAAAGCGGTAAAGACGCCGCGGCAATTAACGCGGTGTTAATAAGCCTATAACTTGAATCTTTGATATCCATAAGCGGCGGAGCGGGGGAGATTCCGCGTTTTAGGGTTCGGGAGGAACGAACATTGCTTATAAGCTCCCGCTTAAAATCAGGCATTTGACGCGCTGCTCAGTACTTCTATGGCTACGGAAAGAAGAAATTTACCATCATAGAATATCTTAAATGGTATACATATAATATTCGCGTTGGTATGCGGCCATTGTATTGTGTGATTGTCTCCGCATACGACGGTTGGAAGTGAAATAACAAGCCTAAAATTGCGCTCAAAATCATATTTTACGTTTCCGGCTATAATATTTATAATCTCGCCCACACTGTCTATAACCGAATCGTCTAAATCTTTATGTTCTTCACCGGTTAAAGTCTGCGTAAGTTTTATAGCGACATCTTTTTTCATTGATATTACAAGCGCTCCGTATGCCTCGCCCGTGATCCCGATAACGCCGGAAATATCCCAGTTTGGGTAGGACGCTTGATCGGAAAAATATGGACGCTGCGCTTCAATATCGGTATGTAAAAGCTCTTTGAATACATTCCGCGTAACATCGATAAATGACTGAATATATTTTTCCATTGCGTCATCCTCTTTCCGCATAGATACTATTTTTGCTTTCCTATATTTGAAAAATCAATCTTTGAAATTTTTTCTCTGAAGTTTTTATCGTTTATAGGCTTAATTATATAATCTGTGGCGCCGTTTTTCAGCGCTTCTATAACATTATACCGCGCTGATTCACTTGTTACCATAAATATTGGAAGACTCTCGTACTGCGGCATTGCGCGCACACGTTTTAAGAAATCTATTCCTGAAAGCTGGGGCATATTCCAGTCCAGCAGTACCAAATGAACAGAATTATTTCCCAAAAGCTGCAACGCCGTCATACCGTTATCAGCTTCAATATAGTTGCATTTATAGCCAAGGGCATCAAAATGATTTTTAACTATATTTCGCATAATTTTTGAATCGTCAACAACAAGAACCGTCATTATTCCTCCTAATACACTGAAAGAATTGACAACAGCCTATCTTTCCCTATGGCCCGCAAAAAAGATGCAAGGCGCGGCCCCTGATCTTTGCCGATAAGGGCATCGTAAGCGGCGCGGAAAAGCGCCTTGCTGTCTATTCCCGCACGCTCCGCCGCATCGTAAATTGCCTGAGCGCATGATTTATCGCTGTCAAATTCTTCTATTTTGGACACAACACTGTCCCTAAGCTCCCGTACGGCGGTCTTTTCCGCTTCGCTTAACGCGGCGGTCTCTCCGGCTTCGCGCAACTTAAAACAAAAATCTTCCGGCGCGTACTCTTCTATCCAGTTTTTAGCGCAGACGCAGCGCGCGCGCAAAGCCGCCTTTTGTTCCGGCTTAATATCACTTAAACCCGCTATCGTGGCATCAATATCGCCTCCCGCAATTTGGAGGAGGTTGCATAGATGGCGAAACGGCATTTGATAAGACGCGGCGGCGGGCATACCGGAAACCTGCGAAAGCTCATATATGCGCCGTTCCTTGCGGTAGACTTCTTCGTTTTTTGCCGCTTCAATTTTCCAAGCAATGCGCTCGGTGCGGTCGTAATCTTCGTATATTTTTATTACGTCAAGGTCAAACGAAATCGTAAATTCGGTGTTTGGTCTTGTTCCCGCAAACATATAACGAACAAGCTCCGGCGTGTAGACTTTAAGCAGAGTCGGCAGGTCAATCACGTTGCCTTTGGAACTGGACATTTTGCCCGCATTTCCCTTTAAGCCGATAAAATCATAACGGAAAGTTACCGGCGCGTCAAAATTGAACACTTCTTTACAAACGATTTTGCTTGTATCAAAAGAGCCGCCCTGACTGTGGTGGTCTTTACCGGCAGGTTCAAAATCAACCTTTTCATAGGCCCAACGCATAGGCCAGTCGATACGCCAGCCCAGTTTAACGCCTTTAGCCGTCCTTAAATCCGTTTTTTGCCGGAAACCGCACAGATTGCAGTGATATTCAAGATGCCACTCTCCGTCCCAACTGTCGATATCCGTATCGTCGCGGTTACACTCATCGCAAAACACGCTTACAGGCCACCATTCGCCTTCAATTTTATGCTGGTCATCGCGGAATTTATTCAAAATAGACTTTAGCTCCGGGCGTTTTTCCAAAGCCGTCCTGATTCCCGGCGCGTAAAGCGAGGCGCGGTAGCGCTCGGTCTGATAAAGATATTCAGGATTTATGCCGACTAAAGGCAGCGAGCTTTCCACGTCAATCTCGTTATGACGGGCATAGCTTGAATCGCGCCCCCAAGGGTCGGGAACCATAGTTATAGGAAAGCGCAGATATTTTTCAAGTTCATCCTGTTTTGGCATATTTGCCGGGACTTTGCGGAACACGTCGTAATCGTCCCATGAGTAGATGAAGCGGACGTTTTTTCCCGCATCGCGCAAGGCCCGCGCTACAAGGTCAACGGAAATAATTTCACGAAAGTTGCCTATGTGAACGGTACCGGACGGCGTAATGCCGGACGCGCAGGTGTATACATCCTTTTCGCCCTTCTCGCGGACTATCTTTCGCGCGGTTTCGTCAGCCCAATGAAAGGCTTTATCAGTCATATTCATGATTATAGTTTGTATCTTTATCAGATTCAATCAGCCTTCATATAAGGCTAATCTAGTATGGTAATCTCTACGCGACGGTTGAGTTTACGTCCGGCATCCGTATTGTTATCGCCTACCGGTTTAGCGCCGCCCCATCCCTTGTAGATGAAGCGTCCCAGCGGTATGCCGCGCGCCGCAAGCTCGTCAACTATTCGTTTTGCCCGTTCTTGCGATAACTTCATTTCGTTCTCCGGCCTACCTGTTGAGGCGGTGTGTCCTTCCACAAGAAACGTCCTGCCTTCAATACCCGCAAGCGAGGCGGCTATACGGTCAAGTCTGGCCGATTCTGAGGGTAGGAGTTCGGATGAGTCGCTTGCAAACTGTAAGTCGCGTATTGAAAGCCGCAGTCCCGCGTCCACAGGCTCAAGCTCTATTCCGCCTACATTTTCGATGCCCTTTTTAATTTTCCCGCCGTCAAGCGGTATTATCCCCTGCGCGAAACATAGGGTAAAGCCTTTGAAACGTACAGTTTTACCGTCGTTCCATGAAAAAGTTTCATCAAGTACGTCGCGTGAAAGCAACATCATGCCGTTTTCTACCGCTATTAGTATTGTAACATCGTGTTTTCCCGTTAATTTACTAAATTTATCGTCTGTTTGTCTAAGACCGGCGGCGCTTACGGAGGAAAAATCGGCATCGGACTTATAGCTTGCCTCGATTCGATGGACGGGAATGCCTTTATAGTCCTCAATTCCTTTGTACTCATATACGGCGGTAAACGGAAGTATCAGCGTTTTATTTTCGTTAAGCGGGTCAACCGCGCGTTGTCCGGCGGCCTTCCACGTATCGCCTTTTGTTATACCGTTTTGACTATAAAACGGGAAATTACGCAGCGCCGGAAAACCCCTGTCGTCATCAATGCGTATTCCGCCGTTAGCGTTAAGCGCAAAATTTACAGGGACAACGGCGTTGACAGGGCGGGCGTTCTGCCTCATATCGCGTACGGTTTCTTCCATGACGATGAAGTTTCCTTTATAACGTGTAGAACCGTCCTGTTCCGTGCCGGACGGGTTAATGGCTGCGCGTACTTCCCGGTATACGTGGCCTATGTACTTTCCGTTGTCATAACGGGAGAAGTCGGAACGTTCCACTATTGTGTATGGTTCTGTTGTCTGCACTTTAAAATTCAGAGTATTGCCCGTTACCGCGGATGTCAAAAAGATAAAAGAAAACACGCCTGTTAAAAACCGCTTGTGCGCCGCTTTGTTCATAAAAACTCCTTTACTTTACTTAATCGGAATTAAAAGGCTGTTTTATGAATAGGGAAAAGTCCTTTTTGGAAAATTGACCGGTGAAACACCAGTGGCTTTCCTGTCTTACCTTGCGGAAAAGCCGGTTGTGTCCTGAAATTATTGGTAACTATCCGGCACCTTTGCTATCGGGGAAGCAAACCGGCACCGGGACGGGGGCGGGGCGTCTTTGACGCCATCGGGGGTAGCTCAAGACCAAGAAACCGGAATTGCCGCAATGCCGGACAGCGCTTGACCTTTTTGATGGGGGATTATATGATATTATTTGTTTGGGAGCGGTGTCCGAGTGGTTGAAGGAGACTGTCTTGAAAACCGCTGAGCCGCAAGGTTCCGGGGGTTCGAATCCCCCCTGCTCCGGCGGACTATTATAAAAAAGAATTGTGCGTTACTATGTATTAGAAACTTCTTGGAGCGGTGCGAGAGCGGTCGAATCGGGCTCCCTGCTAAGGAGTTGCGCCCCTAAAGGGCGCCGGGGGTTCGAATCCCCCCTGCTCCGAAAATGAGGTTGTAGCTCAGTTGGATAGAGCATCAGATTGCGGATCTGAAGGTCGCACGTTCGAATCGTGTCAGCCTCATTCTTCTATGTATTATTTATCATAAGGAGAAACATGACTAAGGCCGTTTTTAGACCGGGAGAGTTGGCGCTGAGCGGCATTAAAATCTCTCTTGACCCGCCTTTTAGCAGCAACTCCATTAAACCCGTTAAAGATGAATTTCCGGAATTAGAAGAGCTTGATGAAGCCATGCCCGCATTTGAGGGACCCACCGCGGACGATTTAAGGCGCGAGGCGGAGGCTTTCAAGGCTCAATGGGCGGCGGAGAAAGCCGCCATGTTGAATTCGGCCAATTCCGAAGCGGAAATAATTGTTACGGGCGCTAAAAAAACGGCTGAAGAAACGATTGAAAAGACGCAGGCTGAATTAGACGAGCGTAAAGAGGCGGCAAAAAAGGAAGCGGAAGCCATTATAAACGCGGCGGACGAGAAAGCCCGGCAATTTGAGCTTGATTCCGCCGCTAAAGTGGAGGAAAGTTCTAAGGCCGCCGCCGCGAAGGGTTTTGAAAGCGGGCGCGCGGAAGGTTATGAAGCCGGCATGGCTGAGGTAAAGCGTCTTATAGCGCGTACTCAGTTGATAATGGAGCGGATTCAGGATAAAAGAATCGCGATTATCGAGCAGACCGAACAGGAAATCGTTGATCTTGCTCTGCTTATATCCCGCAAGGTTGTTAAGGTTATATCGGAAACCCAGCGTCAGGTTGTGCTTGAAAACATTAAAGAGGCGCTTACAAAAATAAAAACTAAAGGAAAAGTCATCGTTAAGGTTAATTTAGCCGATCTTGAGACCGCGACCGAACATTTGGCTGACTTTATCAGCATGGTAGAAAATTCGGGTTCTATTGAAATTCTTGAAGATTCGTCTGTAGACGCGGGCGGCTGTTATGTCGAGACTGATTTTGGCGATATAGACGCCCGTATCGCGGTTCAGTTTGCCGAACTTGAATCTAAAATCTTGGAATTATCCCCTCTTAAAAGAAAACCCTCGTCATATCCGTCCAATTCGTCAAACTGACACCCCTTGTTCGTCTTTTACCGGAAGGGGAGGGGGGGGGGGGGGTAATCCGTCTAATTTCCGGCTACTTAAAAGGGGGGCGATATTTCCGGCATTGCGGCGCAAATTATAAACTAAATTGTTGGAGTTTCGCAAAAGCAGGGCGTAGCCCTGCGACCGAAACTCCCTAAGCAAGCGCGTAAGCGCTTGCGACACGCGCCCCCTGTCTTCATCCCGCGCCGCCCGCAAGCGGGCTTACGCGGTATTCTGCCACCCCCCGGCCCGCCGGCGGGTTTCCTCCTTTGCGTTCACTTTGAAAAGAGCCTTGGCTACCGAAGTCTGCTGAACCTGCTTAACGCAGGTTCGCGTTGACTTTAGCCGCCGGTGAGCGCCATCGGGCGGACAGCCCTAACGCGCCCCGCAGACGGCCTTACATCGCCGTCCGCAGGGCAAGAAACGTAGGGTTTAATTACCCAAATACTTGTACGGGAAGCGGACTATAACGATTCCGCGGTAACCTTTACCGCCGCCGCCGCCGCCGGTCTGAGAGACAGAGTCTCCGTCACCGCCATTTCCGCCGCCGCCCACAGCAGACGCATCAGAGCCTTTATATACTATTGATGTTGCGCAATCACCGCTCCTTCCACCCGGGGAGTAAGATACGGCACTGCCGTTGATGTTAAAACTTAGCTCGCTCCCGCCTGACATATAGTCGCTATCACCGGAACCGTCTGTTCCCTTACCGCCCGCGCCACCGCCGCCCGCGCCGCTGGCCCCGGTTGACGATTTACCACCGTCATTACCGTAGGCCGTGTATCCTGCGGGTTTGTATGAGGCTTGGATTGCCGAGCCTTTCGCGCCTATAATATTTGCTCCGCCCGCGCCGCCGCCGCCGCCTGAACCGCCGTTGCCGCCAGATGATGAATCGCTGGTTCCTCCACCTCCCGCGCCACCGCCGCCGCCGCCTTTGGCGGTTACACTGCCAAAGGCGGAATCACCGCCCGTGCTTCCCCTGTTTCTGGGCTGTCCGCCGCTGCCGCCTTCACCTACTACAACGGCGGCGCTTGTTATGCTTGCGTTATAGTTGACTAGGATACCCCCGCCTCCACCGCCGCCCGCCGCATCATTGTAGCTACCGCCGCCACCACCGCCACCGCCGGCGACAACAAGCACTGTCCCGGCTGGCGTATAGCCGGAGGCCATTGTAAAGTTGTAGTTACCGGCAGCGGCAAACGTACGCACTTCGTCAAAACCGGCGTCGGTCCTCAGATATTTAACCTCGCCGCCGGACGCATTCGGCAGAATGGCTATGTCGGAATAGCTAAGCCACTGGGCGTAAAAATCAGTGTTCGCGGTTATCGTTTGATTTCCGCTGAGTTTAGACCCGCCGGAACGCGCCGTATACCAGCCTTTGAACACGTTCCCGGCCCGCGTTTCAGGCGCGGAGGCGCTAATCGCAACCGTTGAACCGTACTCTGCCGTTGTAGTACTGTATGTCGTGTTATCGTTTGCGTTGTAGTTCTTGTAGTATTTTACGTTGTAACTCTTTATACTCCACTTAGCGTACAGATTCGCGGGTGTCCCGGCGTAGCCGCTGATGACAGCCCCCCCATTATACATTGTCCCGGTAAAATTAGAATTCTCGTACCAGCCCGCAAAGTCGTAACCCGTCCTTGTAGGGGACGGCAGCGTAATGTTCCCGTAAGCGCTTTCTATAGAAGCGGGGCCGCTTTCTCCGCCGTTGTAATTAAGATGCAGCGTATAGGTCTCGGCATCCCAAGCGGCGGTCAGCGAAGCGGGCGTTCCCGTGTAACTGCTGAAAGTGTATATCCCGTCCACGCCGCCGTAAGCCGTCCCTCCTTCATACCAGCCCTTAAAATTGTAATGCGGCCTTTCAGGTATGTCCTCCGCCGTTATACTAAGCGGGGCGCTGTAGGCGGCGTTTATCGTCTTCCTGTCCATCCCGCCATACCCGCCGTTGTAGCCGGAATACAGCGTAAGCGTTACTACGCCCTCCTGCCATTCGGCTGTAAACGTATCGTCTCCCGTCGGGATATACGGCGCAAAAGGCACGCCGTTTTTGACCCACCTAAGAAAGCCGTAGTTGTTCTTTACGGGCGTAAACTCCGGCTGGGAAGCCTGTGCCGGATACTTCACCTTAACGGTCTGCGTTTGCGGATTCGCCCCGTCGCCCGCGTTGAAAGTTATATCGTACTCCTCACCTTCCCATCTGGCGTACACCGTTTTATTCTCCGTCAAAGTCGTTGGAAACGTATATTTTAGACCTTCCGCAGTGTACCAGCCGTCAAAATCATAGTGCGCGAGGACTGGAACTTCAGGAGCGTAAACCTCCGTCTCGCAGTTGCCCGCTAAGGTTTCAGGCTCAGGCGGGGTTTCGGGATTGGGGCCGCCCGAAGGATAGTTATAGTCAAACGTGAGGCTATACTCAACAGGCCGCCAGCGGGCGTAAAGTGTCTTATTCTCCGTTACGGGAAGACCGGAGTCAAACTCCGTCCCGCCTGTCATGCTTTCGTACCAGCCGTCAAAGCTGTAGTGCGGGCGCGTTATGTTGTTTCCCGCTTCCGCAAGGTCTTCGGTCAAACCGTTGTCCCCGCCGTTTAACCCGAAAGGCACTTTGATGGCCGTTCCGTAAACGGCGTTCTCGCCGTAGCCGTACCTGAGCGTTACGGTTCGCATGGCTGTAGGCGGTATTTCCCCGCTGGCGGAATATATCAGGTTCACCTTGTACTCCTGCCTGTACTCCTCTCCGTTCAACACGACGCTTACTGTTACTGTCTTTGTCGTGAATGTCCCGTTTGACGGAACGTTAAAGAACCCGTCAATATCGCCGCTTACCGTCGCTTCCTGATTGTTCGGCGCGGCGGTAAGTTTTATTTCAGTCTCCGTTACGGCGGCGGACTGGGTAAGTTTATCCGCGTCAAGCGCCTTCACGTACTCCTCCCCCGATTCAGAGCTTTGGCCCAGTATTTTTAATTCCGAAAGAGAAAGATCGGGAGAGCGTTTTACGGTGAGTCTGTAAGTTTTGGAACCGGAATTGTCGCTTGCCCTGACTGTTATGGTGAACAGGTTCGGGCCTTCGTCAAGCCTTATGTCTTCCAGAAAACCGGTTTCGCCCTCAAGTTCCGGAACGGCCTGTATGTCTTTTGGTATAGCGAGAAGTCTTATTGTTTCTGTTTGGTAGGGTACGGTTACGATGTATTCGGTATTGTCGTTTGTAATTTCGCTGTGAGCGATTACGTCTCCGATGCCGTCATAAACGATTATAGACGAAAGAGAGGCGTCGTTTGACGCGGTATATTCGCCGTATTCGGCGCTTAAATATACGTCCGCGTCGGGCATGGAGAACTTAAATCCCCCCCCCCCCCCTCGCCAATTTTTACTATGCTTACTGTTTTGTGCCCGTCGTTGTATGAGCCTGTAAGGGAAATTATTGTATAGTTTGCGCCGTTTTGGGCGTTTTCAAGCGGAAGGCCGTCTTCGTCAGTCAGGGGCTCGGGCGGCACATAGTTTACGATGACGGCGGCTCCCAGTTTTGCGGAATTGGGGGAAGCGGAAATGCCGCCTCTGTCCGTAGGTTCGGGGACTAGCACCTTGTAAAGGCGTGTGGTGCGGTCCGCGCCGCCCAAATCATCGTAGTCGCCCGTGGGCGAATCCGTATTGCAGCTTATAAAAGACAACATAAAAAAGAGCGCGCATAAGAGCGCGGACATAACGGATAATCTTTTCATAAAATCCTCCTGAAATAGGTTGGTTATAATATATTATACTTTTAATTTTGTGGCAAATTCAAGCGGGGTTTTTGGATGAATAAGAGGCCGCGAATTATACGGATTTACACGGATTGAAAGGCCGTTTTCAAAGTGAACGCCGGTCAGGGAAGCCGGTAACTGTCGGGTGGGGGCAGACAGGCGCGTATGCCGGCCGCCCTTTTCTTGTTGAAGGCAAGGCAGGAAACCCGCTTGCGGGCCGGGGGGTGGCGGAATACCGCGTAAGCCCGCTTGCGGGCGGCGCGTGTCGCAAGCGCTTACGCGCTTGCTTAGGGAGTTTCGGTCGCGGGGCTACGCCCTGCTTTTGCGAAACTCCAACGATTTAGTTTATGATTTGCGAGGCCATGCCGGAAATAGCGCCCCCCTTTTAATTGTCCGCGAATGTGCACGAATAATCGTGAATTGGCAGGCAGAGGGTTGCCTTCTATCTTGTCAGTGGTTGAAACGCGGGCGCTTCGTTATAATAAATTACGGTTTTTTTATGATAAATCAGGCTTTTTCGCTAATTGCCGGTGAGATTTCCGGCTCGTCCCTGCTTGCGCCGCTGCTTGCCGCGTACAAGGCGGGGGAATTCCCTATAAATATTGAAGGAGTGGAAAGCAGTCTCCATTCGGTAATCATCGCGGCTTTCGCAAAACAAAGGCCGCTGCTTGTCGTGGCGCCGTCAGAACGGGACGCGATGGATACGGCGGCGGATTTATGTTCTTTGGGTGTGGATACGGCTTTTTTCCCGTGGTGGGGGACTATTCCCTATCGCTATCCTGCTCCGGACTCTCCTGTTTGGAGCGAGCGGGCAAGAATTCTTTCCGCCCTTGCGGGAGCGTCCGCTGAAAATCCGGCTTTTTCCGTACTTGTCGCAAGTCAGCGGACTTTTATGTCGCCGCTGCCGCCGCCGGAGTACATTAAAAAACAGTGTGTCTCGATAAAAACCGGAGAAAAACTTGATGCCGGCAAACTCGCTTCGCGTTTGAGCGATTGGGGCTACACGCGGACGCAAAGAGTGCAGTTGGGCGGCGAGTACGCGGTACGCGGAGAGGTTGTTGATGTGATGACGGGCGGCGGCGCGCAGGAGGCGTACCGTATAACGCTTGATTTTGACACCGTTGAATCCATAAAGCGTTTCGATATTTCCGAACAGACTAGTCTGGGGCAGAGCGTTCCGTCTCCAGCCGGCTCGCAACGGACAAATCTTAGCCGTATTGACCTTTATCCGCTAAAAGAACTTGTCTGGGACGATGAGCGTATAGATTATTTGAGCGCCAAGCTCGAAGATATTCCTGAATTTTCCGGTAGAGAGGAGGGCTTAAAAAGTTTAATCGAGCAGTTGATAAACAAAAGACGCGCTGTTGACGAGGAGCTTTTTTTCCCTCTCGCGTTTGATAAAAACGCGAGTCTTCCGGACTATTGCGCTGTAGGCGGTGTTGAGCCTGTTACTGTTTTTTTAGAGTGGGAGCGGCTCGCAAACACGCAGGCTTCGCTTGACCGTGAGTATGCGGGGCTTTTCCGCTCCGCTTTTCGTGAACGCCCTGTGCCCGCGCCGGAGCGTCTGCTTTACAAATTCGACGCGCTTTTAGAAAAAATAAATAATAAGGTTTCATTCATTACAATAAAAAAAACGGAAGCGGATAATAAGACACGGCGTTTTGTTATACAATGCGACCCGCCGCGCAGTTTTTTTGGCAACATAAATTATATGCGGGAGGAATTTACCTCACTGTTACAGAACGGATGGCGTATCATAATAGCGGTAGAATCCGCTATGCAGGCGCTGCGAATCGGGGAACTGCTGAAAGATATAAATGATATAATTATTATACAAATACCGCTTTCGCGCGGCTTCGCGCTGCCGGAAATAAAATTATTATTTATACAGGAAAAAGAAATATTCGGCTTTCGCCGCCGTCTGCCGCGTTCATTACAAACCGCGCGTACTGCCGCTATAGATACTTTTGTCGATCTCAATCCGGGCGATTTTATAGTTCATATAAATTATGGAATAGGTTTGTTCAAGGGTATAGAACGGATAAATACGCTGGGTAATGAGCGCGATTACATCAAACTGGAATTCGCCGGTGAAGAAACAATTTTTGTGCCGGTTGAACAGGTTAATCTGGTACAAAGATATATAGGTAATGAAGGTTCTCCGCCGCGTTTAGATAAAATCGGCTCCAAAAACTGGAGTGAACGAAAGGCGCGGGCAAAAAAAGCCGCGGAAGAATTGGCCTCAAGGCTTATAGAGTTGTATTCAAAACGAAAAGCTTCGCGCGGTTTTGCGTTTCCTCAGGACAGTGAATGGCAGATGATGTTTGAAGCAAGTTTCGCGTTTGAAGAAACGGAGGATCAGGCGCGTTGTGTCGAAGAAATAAAAGCCGATATGGAAAATATAATACCTATGGACAGGCTTGTCTGCGGCGATGTCGGATACGGGAAAACGGAAGTTGCCGTTAGAGCTTGTTTTAAGGCTGTAATGGGCGGTAAACAAGTGGCTTTTCTCGCTCCCACCACCATACTCGTAGAACAGCATTATGAAAATTTCTTAGAACGTTTTCGCGATTTTCCGGTACGGCTTGCCATGCTTTCACGTTTTGTAGATAAAAAAACAGCGCGGAAAACAATTGAGGGTTTACAGAATGGAGAAATTGACATACTTGTCGGAACGCACAGAATTATACAAAAAGATATTAAATTTAAAAATTTAGGTTTAATGGTAATAGATGAAGAGCAGCGTTTTGGCGTAAAGGATAAGGAACGTCTTAAAGAGTTAAGGCACAATGTAGATTGTCTCGCGCTGTCCGCGACTCCTATACCGCGTACTCTGCACATGAGTCTGTTAAAAATACGCGATATGAGCGTTCTTGCGACTGCGCCGCTGAACCGCCAGCCTGTAGAAACTTTTATAGATGAATATGATGAAGAAAAGATTGTAAAAGCAATACGTTTCGAGATTGAAAGGGGCGGGCAGGTATTCTATCTGCATAATCGTATTGAAAGTCTTGACGCGGTAAAGGCGCGTCTTTCCCATCTGATGCCGGAAATCTCAATCGAAACAGCGCACGGTCAGATAGACGCGGAAGAGTTAGAAGATGTAATGCACCGGTTTATTCACGGTGGTTTTCATGTGCTTGTATCAACGACAATAATTGAAAACGGCATCGATATACCAAATGTAAATACAATCATAATCGACCGCGCCGATATGTACGGTGTATCACAATTGTACCAGCTTCGCGGAAGGGTAGGGCGCTCGGAACGCGCCGCTTACGCTTATCTTTTTTACCCGTCGCAGGCCGCCTTGTCCGAAAACGCTATGAAACGGCTTCAGGTTATATCGGATTTTACCGGACTTGGTTCCGGTTTCAAAATAGCTATGAAAGATATGGAAATACGCGGCGCAGGAAATCTGCTGGGACGTGAACAGTCCGGCAATATATATTCCGTAGGTTTTGATTTGTATATGCGTCTGCTGGACGATGCCGTACACAAATTACAAAATGAAAACTACGAAACGGAAACCGATACGCTGCTTGAACTGGAATATACGGGTTTTATTCCAAACCGTTATATAGACAGCGCCCAAGACAAAATGGAGGTTTACAAAAAGATAGCGGCGGTAAAGCAGCGGGATGAGTTGGAACACGTAAACGCCGAAATATATGATCGTTTTGGGCCGCCGCCTTTTGAGGTTTTATCATTGCTTTCACTCGCCGAAATAAGGATAATCTGCCGCGAAATGTCAATTTTGTCATTAAAAGAACATGACGGAGTGGTACGCGCCGAATTCAGCAAGTCCGCGAATGTCAGCATAGACAGGCTTTTGCGTCTTATCAAAGAAAGCGGCGGCAGAATGAAACTCGATCCAAAATCACCAAATGTTATTTTATTACAAACCGGAAAAATCGGTCTAAAAGAAAAAAGTGAATTTATCAGAGAAAAACTGGAACGGCTGCGCGGAGAAAAATGAAATGGAACACAGTGTGGAAAATATATTTGTATCATGTATGTTGGCGGCATGAACCGAAACGGCAAGGAGATTGCCCGTTATACCTGCTACTAGAGTTGTTCAGAAACTTCAGTTTCTGAACAACAACCGCTAAAAAACAGCAAAATGCTTCGCATTTTGCAAGACTTGTTCAATAACCAACAGGGTTATTGAACAAGTCCAATAACTCTAATACATAAGCGCGCTTTCTGTTTTTATCCAGCCTGATTTTCCCGGAGAGTTTTGTATCATACTTTCCGCATATATCCACGAATCGGACTTTGCGCGTATTTTTACAGGCTCGCCTTCCATAAAAAGCACGTAGCTTTTGACGCTTTCTTCCGGAACCGAACGCCCCGCGCATTGTGTTAATACGGCTCTGCTTTTTTCATATTTGTACGAGAAAAATAGAAGTAAAAGAGCCGCTAAAGAAAAAGCCAAAAACATTACGGGGAAAAACACGGATATGCGGCGTATTTTTCTGAGGCAAAAAAACAGAGCGGCAAACACCGCAAAAAATATAAAGATAAAAAACAACGGACGGTAAGGCAACCAAGGCTCGTTCAGACAGAGCGGCAGGTCTAGGGTGTTTTCGCAGATAACACGCGCCTCCCTCACGGCGTATCCCGCCGTGAGGGTGCGCTCTCCTCGCCGTAAAACCGCGAGCGCGGCGGCGTATTCGCCCCTATTCCAAAGACCGGCGGCATTGTTTACGCAGTCTTCCGCGCCTGTCATAAACAGGGAAAAAATGTTTTTTTTACTAGGCATAAGCGTAGAAAAAGAAATATCAAGCGCGCGCGGTTCAACTTTTTGTTCCGTAACGGCACTAGTCTCTTCAAAAACAGTTTCACCGGCGTTTATGCGCTCAAGTTCTCCGGCGGCAGGAACGGGAGAAGGGGGCAGGGCGGGCAATACGCTTATGCTTAAAGGCGGAATTTCCAGCAGTGTTTTTCCGTAATAAACAATCTGTCTATCGATTCTTACCGGTTTTTCGTCCAGCGGAATTATCATCAAGCGTAAAACAATGCCGGCTGTACGATCGGTTTTTGAAAGCGGCATCTCTTCCACAATGGCGTTTTGAGGCGCTTCTATACGCAACGGGAGCGACTCGGGGTAGGGCTTGTCTTTTTCCCAGCTTGTTATGCGTAAAGCCGCTTCGCGGGAATCGCCGAATCTTAACGGGCGGACGCTTTGCCCCGTCCATGCGAGGGCGGCTTTTGTATCACGATACTCTTCGCGCACCTGTAAATTGAACGTGTTGGTCAACAGGGTTTGGTCGAACACGGTAATCTGAAACGGTTCAAGTTTCTGCGGGCCGGATTTTACGGCTGTAAGCAGAAATTCATAAACTGTCCAGCGGTCAGCTTCTCGCGGTGTGTTAAGGACGAGACGGCTTTCGACACGCAGGCGGTCCAGCCGGAAAGCATCGTGAAAATCAGGCGCTTCTATATATATTTCATCCGGATTTGAGTGGTTCACCAGTATGTTAAAGGTAAACGGCTCGTTTTCTACTATCGCGTCCGGCGAAAATTCTAAAAGTATTTTAAGGTCATCCCCCGCTTCTATGGCTTGCGCCTGAAATATTGGGGCAAGAAAAAAATAGGCGGTGATAAACAGCATGGCCTTCTCCAAAACCCGTTTGGTTTTGGAGAAAGTCGCATCTAAGCGGTTTTTATTATACCCGCCGCTCCCCGCGTCTTGGGAAAAACTTAGCGTAAAACTGTTTTTTAATGGTACATACATCCATTCACCAGCATATATTATTCGCAACCGGGATTTAATACCCTTCCGCAAATTGCGATTTCAAAACAAAAATCAACGTCAACGTTTACCGCGAAAAGCGCTTTTAGGCCGCGTAAGCGATTGTAGGGGTTGCGAAGCAAGACACGGCGCCCCCTGCGGGGGCGGCGTGGCCGGAGCGCGAAAGCGCGCAGCCCCGAAAAGCGCGGTTTTCGCCTGCCTATGGCAGGTGAAAATACGCCCAAAATGAAAAAAGTACCGCTGATACACCGTTGAAATCATGTAAAATCTTGAATTTTTCCCGAAACCGGAATCGCTGAATACCCCGCCGCAAACTTGTTTGTACGCTTACCGCGAGGCGGTTTATTTCAGGAAGGTTTTTTTAGCCTTCGTACTCAACGTTCCATAAAAAAAGTCCGCATGGCGGAGCGGTGGGACCCGCTTTTCTATGGTCGCCTAAAACCAGCAGTTCTTTGAAAGCGGCAGGGGGCAGACGGCGCGATTCAAAGTACAGTAATGAGCCTGCTATTGAGCGCGTCATCTTCCAGAGAAAGGCGTTGGCGCTTATCTCGAATACCAGACTGTCCGCCTTGGCGGTAAAATATGCCTGCCGTATAAACCGGCGGGGTGATCCGCCTTTTTGCAGGGCGGAATCGGAGGGGGAGGCGAATAGCGAACAGTCCGTTTCGCCATGCAGCAGGCGGGCGTAATCGTTTAGAAGGTTGATGTCGGGATGGCGGAATAACTGTAAAGCGTAGCGCCGCTCGTGGGGGAGCGCTTGCCTGCCGCAGATAAAATGATAGCGGTAGCGGCGCAGTTTCGCGTCAAAACGCGCGTGAAAATGCGCCGGTACGTCAATAGCGTCTATAATACGCACGTCAGGCGGCAAGATGCTGTTCAAGGCGGGTATATAGTTTTTAGCGTTCATACGTGTAAGCGGGCTGTAAAAATTGGCCGCTTGTCCGGCGGCGTGTACTCCGGCATCCGTCCGTCCGGCGGCGTTCAACGTGGTAGGGGCTTTGTGGATTTTGTAGAGCGCGTCCTCCACCACCGCTTGCACGCTTCTGTCATGCGCCTGCCTCTGCCAGCCGGAAAAATCCGTCCCGTCATAGGCGATAGTCAATTTGATGTTACGGGCGTTTTCCGTGTTCACTTTCATACTCTTGAACAATCTTTTCCGAAAGCCCGTAAGCTTCATTTTCCATGTTTGAAATTTCACCCGCGGGTTCAACGTGTACCATTATGTCAAAAACATTTTCAAGGCGGGCGCGTATGGCGTTTTCCACCTGAGTTGCTATGCTGTGAGCCGCTCTAACGGTAAGCTGGCCGTCCACTTCTATATCTATGTCTATATCCAGAAAGCCCGCTATTTGACGGATGCGGGTACGGTGCGGATTTCCGGCTTCGGGTATGGAATGGACGGCTTCAAAAACGGCGTGGTACTGTTCTTTTAACGCGCCGCCGTCCATTAATTCCGCGTTTACTCCGGCAAATATGCCCACCGCGGTTCGTATTACCCAAAAACCGATTAGTATTGCGACAACCGAATCTATGCGGCCCGCGTTAAATAGTTTTGAACAGAGCAATCCGGCCAGTACGCCGAGCGATATTACTATGTCCGCAGCCATATTTTTGGCGTTGGCCGCAAGCAGCCGCGAGCCTGATTTTTTTCCCATTTGGTGCTGGTTAAGGGCCAGCAACAATTTTCCGGCGATTGAAACGAGGGTTACCACAATGGCAACGGGTTGCGGCATCCCGTGTTCCGTCTTGCCGGTTAAATCTTCTATCGCGTTTGTAATCAACTGAATACCCGCGAAAAACAGCAAAAAGGAAATTATCGCCGTTCCCACAGTTTCGGCCCTTCCGTGTCCCCACGGATGATCGGCATCCGCCGGCCTCGCCGTAACGCCCGCTATGAACAACTGGGTCAGCGCTATAAGCACATCTACTGAGGTATCAAGGCCGTCCCCTATCACGGCAAGACTGCCCGCCATGCTTCCCGCAATAATTTTAGCCGCCGCCAGTGCGAAGTTGCCAAACAGCGCAATCAAAGAGGCCCGCCGTATTATAGCCGCCCTTTTCTGCGGCCAGTCAGCGGCAAACCGACCGTCCGGTTCTTTGCTTTGCTTTTTATAAGATAGAGGGCATTGATTTTCGTCCACTATTTCTCCTTTGTCTTCCCTTGCCCCCGGCAAACCCTTGTTATATGCCGCTTGCGCGGTATTCCGCCGCTACCCAATTCCAAACCAAGAGTTTAGGGCAGCGTTTGTATTAGTTTAGCGACACGCATGGCGGCGGCATCGCCTAGTCGGGGATAGATTGGAAATAGCGCGGCGCGAAGGCTAAGAGAGCAAGCCGTGGGGCAGTTTTCCTGTTTTACAAGTCCCATGCCCGCCGGAGTCTTTGAAAAGGCGTTTTCTATAGCTATTTCTTTACGTTTGGCGTAGGCGGCGACTTCTTTCATCCCTGTTTCAAGTATAAGCGGAAAAGCGTAATTATTGTATTCAAACATATCGGGACAGACAAACATTTTGTGTCTGCCCTGCCTTAGAGCGGACTGTGTGTATAATTCCGCTATTTTTCCACGTTTCTGTAGATTTTTTTCCGTTTCCTTGAACTGAGTCAGCGCCATAGCCGCGTTCACGTCCGGCAGTCCGTATTCAGGCGGCAGTTCCGCCGCGTTACGGAGCACCGCCGCATTGCGCCGGTCAGAGGCATACAGCAGCGCGCCTCCTCCGCTTGTGAGCATATCCCGTTCTTCCAAACCAAGTATCGTAAACACGCCGTATGTCCCCGCCTTTTTTTCACCAAAACCACTCATATAGGCGGCGGAACAGTCCTCGATGAACGGGATACCCAATGCGGCTATGCCTTCCATGTCCGGCATAAATCCAAGATTATGATGTAGTACAACGGCGCGTACGGTAATTTTTGAGCCGCCGGCGGCTTCCGTGTCGTTATCCGGCGCGGGATCGCCTTTCGTGTCTAGGGCGGCGGTTCCCGTTGCGGTTGAAAGCGCCGCGCTTATCGTTGCGGCATCAGGGCAGGGGCTAGCCGCGCCAACATCGCAAAAAACCGCGGTTAATCCCGCATCTTCCAATACCCTGATATAATATGCGGGAGAAAGCGACGAAATCACCACGCCGGAACGCGGCGGCAGATCAAGCAATTTAAGCGCAAAAAACAAGGCCATCGCCGGGCTTCGCAACGCGATACAATATTCAAACCCTAAGCGCTCCTTCGCCGTCTGAATCAAGCGTTCCGCCTGTTCTCCCGGCCCAATCTTTTCATCAACCATCACGGTAAGGACTGCGTCCATTTCTTTGCGCCTGATGGTTGGATAACAAAATTCAATAAGCATATTTCGTTATACAATAAAAACGGCTTTTTAACAAGAAAAGCCTTGCCCGCTATGCCAAAGCATTGTCAGATTCCGCGGCAACCCTTTACAAAAAAACAGCGTTTGACTGCAGGGCAGTTAAGCGTTTGTTTGACTGTAAGACATATCGTTATTTTTGGTAACGGGATATACCGCCAAACTCCACACATATAGCAAAAGTATATATGAATTTTCCGTATATAATTTGGTGATGTGCTAAACTTGTTGTAACTATTCAGCGGGGGGGGGGGGGGGGGGGGTGTGTGGCCCGGGGTCTGAGTAGAACCCGCGAGCCAAACGCGCCCCGGGGG
>JAITDS010000071.1 GCA_031282435.1 Spirochaetaceae bacterium | reverse complement strand
CAGACAACGCCGCTTCCGTTTTACACTATGCGCGGGCTATGGAAACGTATCTCGTGCGTATCGCCGCTGGGGCTGTCGATTGTAAGCTATCTTGCGCTTACACTGCTGTACCCGTTGTTTCATATATGGAACGATTGCTTTGTCTCGTATTTTTCTATCGCGGATGGCGGCGGACGTGAATAGACTGCTACCTTATATAAAAATAGCGCGGTTTGACCACTGGATAAAGCAGTTGTTTGTACTGCCGGGCGCGTTTTTCGCGTACTTCCTTATAAATCCTTCGGGCGATGATATGTCTGTTATTGTGTTCCGCGCCCTGCTTGGATTTGCGGCGACGTGTATAACGGCTTCCGCGAACTATATCATCAACGAATGGCTTGACGCGGGTTACGATGCCTTTCATCCGCAAAAAAAAGAAAGGCCGCTGGTAACGGCAGACATAAACAAGTATATCATTATGGCGGAGTACGCTGTTTTTCTGATTGCGGGACTTTCTCTCGCTTTCATCGCCTCAAAAATAATATTTATTTTTGAGGCGGCGCTGCTCGTGATGGGCGTTGTGTACAATGTGCCGCCGATGCGGACAAAAGAAATCCCTATTTTAGACGTGCTTACCGAATCGATAAATAACGCGCTTCGTTTTCTAATCGGCTGGTTTATGATAACCGCCGTACATTCGCCGCCGGTAAGCATAGTATTCGGATACTGGATGGGCGGCGCGTTCCTTATGGCGGCGAAACGGCTTGCGGAATACAGGATGATAGACGACGCGGTGGCGGCGGGACGCTACCGTAAATCGTTTAAGTATTACAACGAAAAACGTCTTTTACTGTGCTGTTTTTTTTACGCGATGATGTCATTGTTTTTTTGCGGCATATTCTTGATTAAGTATAAGGTTGAACTTATTTTTGCCATACCGGTTTTATGCGGGCTGTTTTGCATATATCTTAACATCAGCTACCGCGAAGATTCATCGGCGCAAAAGCCGGAAAAACCGTACCGTGAAAAACCGCTGATGTTTTATACATTATTTTTGATAGTTATTGTATTGGTTTTGATGAATGTCAGAATACCCTTCATGGAACACTTTGAACAGCATTTCTTGAACGCTCCGGCTATCGGAGGATTTCTTGAATCTTAAATCCTATTCCCGCAAAACCCATCCGCTCGATTCCTATAAAGCATATATCCTTGACATGGACGGAACGCTTTATCATCAGTTTCCGGTGCGCGCCTGTATGGCGGTTTCACTTGCGGTATATTACATTTTCCGCCTTAATCGTTTGCGGGAAGTGTTTGAAATAAAACGGTTCAGACGGGCAATTGAAAGCGGCGCTCTAGAACCGGCGGAAGGCGTTGTAAAATACTGGATGGAGGAAGCTCCGCTAAAATATATAAAAATGTTCAAAAACAATAAACTGCTTTCGTTTATAGAAAATCAGAAACAGCGCGGCGCGGTAATTGTGGTTTACTCGGACCATCCGGTAAAAGAAAAATGCGCGGCTATTAATTTGAACGCGGATTATACTTTCTGCGCTCTCGACAAACAGATTAACTGCCTAAAACCGGACGCAAACGGCTTAAAATACATTGTGAACATTCTTAATTTAGATACAAAAGACATTGTATACATCGGCGACAGATACAAAAAAGACGGACTTTGCGCCGCATCCGGCGGGATTGATTATTGGCAGGTTAAATAGTGAAAAACATTTTTTTAATTTTAGCGTCTGCCGTTTTTACGGCAGCCGGACAGTTATGTATGCGTAAAGGCATGATGCAAATAGGCAGTATCTCCTTCGCTCCGTCTATGCTTGAACGCCTGCCCGCCATGTTAGGCAACATTTTTTTATGGCTTGGATTATTCGCTTATGCCTCCAGTTTGTTTTTTTGGCTTATAACACTTTCAAGAGTAGGCGTAGGTTTTGCCTATTTAATCCAGTGTTCAGGATGTTTTGTCATTATTACTGTTATTTCGCATTTTATTTTGGGTGAAGATATGCCGCTCATGCGTATTGCGGGGCTTTTAATTATTTGTTTGGGATTATTTATTGTGGCAAGGACGGGATAAAATGGCGGTAACAAGGCAATTTATTAACGACGTAAATTCCATTGTAAAAAAGATAATTCCTGAAAATTCGGGATTGTACAGATTCATGTTTTTTGCGTTTATGCGGCTTTCGGCGGGTAACAGACTTAAAAGACGGAGCTTATTACGCTTTGACGTTCATTTGGCCGACCACTGCAATCTTAACTGCAAAGGCTGCGATAATTTTTCGCCTATCGCGCCCAAACGCTTCCTGGAACAGGAAGCGTTTGAAAATGATTGTAAACGCTTAGCGGAGTTGACAGGCGGAGAACTTGAAGATATATGCCTTTTAGGCGGAGAGCCTTTGCTTCACACCGGAATTACGGAAATAATAAAGACGGCGCGAAAGTATTTTCCTAAAACTGAAATTGGAATTTTAACAAACGGTATTTTACTTCCAAAAATGGAGGCGGATTTTTGGAAATGTTGCCGCGAACATGACATAAAAATAACGATAACAAAGTATCCGGTAAAAATTGATATATCTTTGATAAAAGAATTGGCAAAGAAAGCCTCTGTCCGGCTGGAAGTCCTTTACGAGGAAGGGGAGCGTTCTTTTTACTATAAGCCGTTAAACAAAAAAGGAAAAAGCCGCTCGAAAGACAGCTTTAAAAACTGCTGGTACGCGAACAGATGCATACATCTTAGGGACGGAAAACTTTCCTGCGCCGTAGTTTCTTACATTGATATTTTAAATAACGTGATTAATATTAGCGAAGGGGGGGAGGGTGGGATTAGGAATTGCTGAAAATGACTATATTGACATTTACAAGGCAAAAAACATTGATGAGATACTGGAATTTCTTGCCAAATCCATGCCGTTCTGCCGGTACTGTGATTTTTCAAAAATATCTTTCGGAAGAAAATGGGAGGCATCCGGGAAAAAATTATCCGAATGGATGGGCTGCAATAGAGGTGAATGAATGACATTATTTAGAACGCTTACAAGTTTAATGTTAGAAAAACCAATACTTGTAATATTTGATGTTACGCGCTTATGCAACGAGCGATGCCGTATGTGCAATGTATGGCGGACAAAAAGCGATGACATGACGGTTGACGAAATTAAAGTTATAGCGGCAAAACTAGCGAAAAACGGCATAAGTTATGTCCATCTACAGGGCGGAGACCCCACGATGCGCAAAGACATTCTTGAAATTGTGGATGTTTTTAACGCGGTAAAGATAAAA
>JAITDS010000108.1 GCA_031282435.1 Spirochaetaceae bacterium | reverse complement strand
TGGAAAAAGATAAAGAATATAATATTTCAGTAAGGACAAATGGAATATCGGTCCCAAAATTCAAATCAGGGTGGATGAAATTAAGAAATGGAAAAAAGGCATTAACATTTATAACGGATAAGAAGGATGTTGTATTAATACCGACGGAAAAATATTTAATATTATTCAGTATGGATAGAATCAATGAATTTATTGAAAGAATAAAAGAAATAAGAAAAAATATAAACGGATAAAAGCAAAAATTACTGCGCATAACGGGTCTGTATGTACTTCGAGGCATATATATGCACCCGGACTCCCGCAACGGCTAGGTCGTTTCGTTGCGCTCTATTCCCACACCATTGCTCCGGTACAGTTTGCCGGCCCCGCAAAACCGCCGCATACAGCCGGAACGTAATTTCCGCGGAACAATGAGATTTATACGCGCCCGCCCGGAAGCACGCGCATTATATTTTTGGGGGGTAACGGAAGACGCGGCGAAATGCTTTCACATTTCGCCGTGGCTGGAGTTAGGGGGGTGCGTAACGAATGGAACGGTTTGCGAGGCCATGCCGGAAATAGCGCCCCCCTTTAGACGGCTTTTTGTATTATTGCTTGGATTTGCGGATTTACGGTGATTGCCGCCCGCTTTCTGTTAAAAGACGACGGCGGAAAATTTGCCTTGACGGGAAGGCCATTCGCTATTAGACTGCTTTACTATATGTGGAATAAAACTTTTTATGATGACGGACTAAAGTTTTCGTGCCAGCGTTGTTCGATGTGCTGCCGGGCGGGGCCGGGTTTTGTTTTTTTATCGAGAGAGGACGCGGAAACCATTTCAAGAAGTCTTAATATGCCTTTGAATGAATTTATTCAAGTCTACTGTAGATGGGTACACTGGGAGGACGGCCAGCGGCTTTCGTTGAAAGAAAAGACCTCGCTTGACTGCATTTTCTGGGATGAGGGCTGTTCGATATATGAAGCGCGTCCTGTTCAGTGTAGAACTTATCCTTTTTGGGAGGCGATGCTCGCTTCGGAAGAAGCATGGCGGCGGATCGGTTTCGATTGTCCGGGAGCCGGCAACGGAAGTCTCGTATGTAAAGACTTTATAGAATTGTGCATGAACTTAGACAGCGCCAATCCAATAATGATGAAAACTGACTTTACCGGTAATTAGCCCCGCTTCTATTTCATTTAAATGCTTCGCTAATCCGTTTGCCGCCCCGCCGTTTTAACGCGCGGGGCGTTACTTTACAACCATTACCTTGCGGATTTCATCTATGTCCGGCGCTACAATGCGGATAAAATACATACCTCGCGCTACGATGTTGCCGCCTTTATTCTTGCCGTCCCATGAAGCGACATATTCTCCGGCGGCGCGGCTGCCGCGAAACAGGGTTTGCACCAAAACCCCGTCCAGCGTGAATACTTGAACCGTTACCTGTCCGCCGCTTGTAAGCACGTAGTTTAGCACGGCTTTTTCGCCCTTTGTGGGATTTATAACATTGCTTAAAATAGTCGCGCCTGAACGCTGATATACGATGCCGCGGACGTTTATTTTGAATGTCTTAAGTTTGCTGTACCAGTTTGACGGTATAACTCCGTTTTGAGCGCCGTCTATGCGCGCGCCGTACAACGGCCCCAGTAAGGGGCTTTTAGCGGGGGATGTGATAGAATAAATGAACTCCAATATGGACGGGTTTGGCAAATATTTTTCCGGTATTGTCGTATAGTAGCGCCCGCTGTTTATGGTTGATGTTGCCGTCTCAAGTAACTGCGGCGGGACTTTTTCCGGCACCGCGTTGAGGTACGGCGGGCGAATGGTTTTTGCATCCTGCGAGCTTGTAAGCCAAAGTCCTTCGTTATCTTTATAATCGGGCGAGGCTGCCTTGTACCTGTCGGGGATGTCAACGCCAAACACAACTTGCGGAGCGTTTATTTCTATCTGCGGAGCGTTTATGTTTTCCAGAACTATATCCGTATTGCGTATGGTTTCACTGCCGTCATAGAGACGGGCTATGCCCGGTTTAACATCCTGTAAACCCGCTTTATCGCGGGCGTAAAGCGGCCATATAGAAAGATGATTGTCGTCCGCGTTTGCCGGACTAACCATGACCAGCAGGTCGGACACGCGGTGCGGGGTTGTTTCCGGCGACCAAACGTTGTCGCCGCCTTTTCTAAATTTGTTAGGCTGCCAAATCTTTGTAACGGAAAGCGCGTCAGGAAACTTATCCGTACTGCCATTGAACGTCTTAAAGTTCATCCGGTTATAGTCATAATCGTCAGGGTACGTTACGCTGCCCGGGTTGGGGTACGGCCATTCGTAAGGATCCGGCGGAACGTCTACAACGTCTTTGAATATATCCTCGTTATAGGTTATGCCGTTCAAGACATCATCGGCGGAAAAACCGTTGGTCAACGGGATAATATACTCCGCCGCGTATTCGGTAAGATTCCCGCTTTCATCTTTTCTTTCTATCGGGTTGATAAGAACAAGCGGCGAATTGGCAATCAGGGCTTTACCTTCTACGTCAAACGGCAGTCCCGCTGTGGGCAACGAGGACGGTTTTACAGGTTCTGTAAAACGAACATAAACGTTAGGATCGTTTGGCAGAGCAAGGGAGTAAGCGATACGCGGGGGAGCCGTGTCAACCGGATACAGCTTGTAATCGTCATATTTACCCGGAGGTATGTCAATTAACGGATCTTCGGGGGGATTTAGCGCCCTTAAAGAGTCATTGGGTACGGTAAGCCAGACCTCAGGCAGCGAGCCGGTGTCGGGAGCATCCCCTGTTTTTTTTATATACACATAAACAAATTGCCCGTCGCCTTCGCAACCGTTTTCAGTACCCGGCCTATCCGTACTATCCGCCAGCGTGTACCCTCCTCCAACACCAAGAAAGAATTTTGAAAAATCTTTATTTGTGGGAAAAGAACACTGAAGCCGTATCCGCTCAATTCTGCCGTTAGCGCCCGGATTGCCGTCGTCTCCAAGAGCGTCTTCGGTAAAACTGTACATAAACATACCTTCACTTTCCCAGCCGTAGCAATAGTGCGCATGGTGAAAGGTATCCCATGAGGGACCATTCCCCCAAGGAGCTAAAACCCTACTCTTTGCCGAAATAAAACCGGGTGTAATATAACTGTATCTTACGTTGGCATATTCAACGTTGATGTCTACTTTAGCGTTATCCACGTCCATAACCCAAAGAAGCTCGTTAAAAGGCGCTTCTTCCAAATCTGAAAACTTGTCAGGTGGCGGGGGTTGAGGGGGTTGATCGGTAGGATCGGGGGGAGGGGGGGTTGGTCTGTCTCCTATCCTTGTAATAACAACGGTTTCAGAGTCATTGATGCCTGCCCCTTTAATTGTTACTTCTCCCTTTTTCGTGTTGTTTTCGTCAGGAATCACCCTATGGCTGCTTGGGTAAGGCGAGAAACTGATTTTAAGCCCTTTTTTACCGCCGGATATATATTCTAATTTATGCCACAGAGTATCGCCGCTTATCTGAACTTCCGTGTTGTCTATTGGAACAAACGTAACTCCTTTTGTTCCGGGTCTAAAGCGCTGATAATCTTCGGACAAATTTTGCGGGACGGGATTTGTTGTGGGCAGCGTCCAGTTTCCGGTTAAATACAGGTCGCTTTGCGCCGTTACCCAGCCTTTGCCGTTATTGTCTATTATTTCAAAGTTTTTGAAAACGAATGTCTGCGGATTGGCAATATTAATATTGCTCGTGTTATCACTTTCGCCGCCGCTCATCTTTATAGAAAGCGAACCTATACCGCCGGCGCTAGTTGTTACGCCGTTTGCTATGATAAAGTCACCCGCCGTCCTTATCTCCGCCGCCAAACTGCCGGCGCTAAACACTCCGCTGTTACCCGCGTAAAAACCTGTTTTCGTGTCCGCGCTGCTGTTCATAATCCAGTTTGTTGGGGACTGCGCCTGCGTCAAGTCCAAAAAGCCTTGTTTAATGTTCAGGCTTGGATTTACGCCATCTTGTAAAACATTCTTACTTAAAATTATGCCGGAAATTGAACCGTCGCTCGTATTACTGTGGTCTATTGTTACGTTTGGAAGGCGGTAATTACCTGAGTCAAAAAGGGTGTTCGCATCACCCTTAAACGTAAGGTTTGACGCATACATTGCGCCGCCCATAGAAAAATATCCCGCGCCGTTCACGGTTACCGCGCCAAGCGCCACGCCGGAAGCTCCCGCGGCAGGGATTGAAACCGTGCCTTTCGCGATAAGCGACAAACTTCTAGTACCCGCTATAATGGACTGTATTTTTATATCGCTGTTTTGGGTCGCAAGACCGCCGCTGTTCTCTCCTGAGCTTAAAACAACGTTGGCATATAAATTCGTGTTGGATGATGCAGCCGCGCCTACCTGCTTTATATCGCCGCCGTCAGTCTGTATTACCACAGCCGCTTCGGGGCTGACACTGCGCGGTTTAAGCGTCCAGTTACCGTTATTGTTATTTATTGAAACCGTACCGTAAGTGTTCGTACTTTTTTGGGTGTAGATGCTTGCGTTTGTGATATTTTTACCTGTAAGCGTTACAATGCCCGCCGGTTTTGTGGCAAGTGAGTAATATGTCCCTGTCGTGCCTATGATACCGTCTATCGTTATATCGCCGTAATTTGAACCGTCTTTAGTTTGCGCGATAAAGTTCCAAGCCCTGTCTGGCGAGCTGGGGTAATAAGCGTAAATGTTTTTTGTTTTTATCTCACCGGCCCCGGTCTCGTTCAGCGTAAGGTTGTAGAACAAAATAATATCATTGTAAAAAACTATGCTGGAACTTGACGCCGTTGTAATAATCACATCCCGTTCAGTTGTTCCGATTTTTACAAACGCGCCGGGATGTATTACGCTTTCAGTTCCAAAATAATTTTGATGAAAACCGCCGCCGTCTACCGTAACACTGCCGCCTCCCAGAGTCAACGTGCCTGTGTGCAGAATCGTAAAATCACTGGAACTGTATATATCGGCGGCGAAACTTACGGCGGACGCTCCTGAATAAAGCGTCCCGACACTTCCAACACGGATTGCGCCAAGTTTGTTTGCGGAATCGCCCACCGTGCCGCCTATGGAAACGTTGTTTGTTCCGGCGTACATAAAAAGATTGTGCGTTTTGTTGCTGTCTGAAGCCATTTCGCCTGTAAAAACTATGCCGCCCGCCGCTTCTATGGAAACCGTTCCCGCCGCGCCTTGCAGCGCGGCATCTTTTTCCGCCGAAAAAGCCCCGCCCCCAAGCACTATTTTTATATCGCTATCGCCGTTTATATGTACTTCGCCACTGCCGTTGCCGGAGGCGTTTTTTAACACAAGCGATTTTCCGTCAGACTTATAATCGCCCGTTATCGTTATATTTTTATCTTTATCGTTTTGCAGCGTCAAAGCGTAAGAAAGTCCATCCCCGGCGAATATAGAGGCATCGCCTGTCTCCGACAAGGTTATATCGGAAGTGTATTCATCGCCTACTATAAAACTATTGGCGATGAGCGTTTTCCAGAGCGAGCTATAAAACACGTCAGTGGGGGGCGGGGACGTACGCGAATCGCCGTATTCAAGGCTTTTTCCTGCTGTCAGCGGCGCGAGAGAAACATTTCCGGCTCCCGCGTTTATTTTAGCGCCTCCCGACGCGTCCAGCCCGCCGTCCAGCTTAAAACTTATATCCTTATCGTTACTGTTAATTTCTATGTTGCCGTTCAATTCCAAGTTGTCGGCAGTAATTGACATATCCGCGTTACCGCTGTTAGTTATAACCGCGTTTGAACCCGTAACCGTGAGTGTGTCCAGCCTTTTTGTGCCGCCTACAGCGCCGTCAAATATAACCGTGCCGGGGGTTCCCGCGTCAAGAGTGAGCGATTGGTTTCCCGCAGAATACGAATCTATAGCGCCGGAAAACATAATGAGACTGCCGCCGCTCGAAATTTTGCCGTCACCAAGCATAGTAACATTGCCGTTCAGCGTAACGCTTCCGGCATTTGCCTCAATATCCGCTGTAAGAAGCTTAATAGTATCATTATTGTCCGTTATCGTTATACTGCCGCCGCTTGCCGTATTTTTCGCGCCGCTTATGATTACGCCGTCGGATACGTTGCTTGTATAGGCTATGTGTCCGTTCGACGCATTGGAAAGCGAAACCGTTCCCGCCTTGTTATTCCCCGTAAGCCAAAGTCCGCCGCTGCCGCTTGCTTCCAATGTATTCACAGTTATTGTTCCCGAACTTTGACTTACGGTGCCGGATGCCTTCAACGAAACCAGATAGCCGCTGGTATTTGTGGTAGTTATACTGCCGTCTATCGAAAGTTTCATGCCTGAACCTGTCGTTATCAGTGTAACGTTTGTAGTTGAGCCTGAATTGCCGATAGCCCCTGTCGCAAGAGAACCCGCGTTGGAAATGTACAAGGCCGTAAAGCCGTTGGTGGTAAGTCCCGCGCCTTCCAAGCGCTGAACGTCCGTGTAAAGCGGAGTTGAATCCCCTATAACGGTGCTTGCGCCGGAAGAGCCTATGACAAGGGTCCCTGCCTTAACGCTCGCACTGGTATTAGTGTTTGTTACACTGCCGCCTATGTTAAGAGTAAGCGAGGCCGTGCCTGCGTCTAGTTTATTGCTGCCAGTAAACCGGAATGTCAAGTCGCCGCCGGATGCCGCTCCGTTTGTAATAACAATATCCGGACCGTTTATAGATATATTGCCGTTATTACCCGCGTATATGTTGCCCGCTGTCTGGCCGCCAAGCAGTATCGTATTTGCTGTCATATTATTCCCTAACAGCGCGGCGGGAATGTGAAGAGCGGATAACCAGTTATCCTCAATGGCAATATCCCAGCCGCTTGTCAAAGGCGCTACGGAAACAGAGCCGTTTCCCGCATCTACCGTAACCGAATCTACATCGGTCATATTGTCGGCGGTAAGAATTATGCTTCCGTTGGAAGTAGTCTCCATTACCACGCCATCTACCAAAGATATAGTTTCTGCCGTGATTTTCATAAGACTGCCCGCATTGGGGTTTTTTATATTCGTGCTTTCGGCAACCAAAAATGTCTTCAACGCGATGCTTCCCACCTCGCCGCCCAAAGATATACTGCCGCTTGAGCTAAAGGTTAAAGACTGCACTTTCGGCGTTTCCCCGTATATATCCTTGCTAAAAGTTATACCGCCGGAAGTTATGACCGTAAGGTCTTGGAAAAGTTTTACATCGCCGTCTACCGTCAGCGCGTTGTTCCCTAAATCGATGGTACCGGCGCTAGTCGTTACAGACATAGTTCCGCCGGCGGCTACGTTTGGTTTTATGCTAAGACTCCCCGTAGAATTATAATTACCTGTAAATATAATGTGTGAACCACTCTCCAAAGTCAGCGGGTAATCCGCGCTCCCAACGCCTGTAACGCTTATTGAACCGGAGTTAGCATCGCCAATAAAGAGGCCGCCGGATGCGGTAATATTATTAGATGAATAGTAAGCGTAACCCGTCACTGGAGGTGAAGAATCGCCGAACGCTATCGCCTTGCCGCTTGTTACCGGACTAAAAGAAATAACGCCTGCCCCCGCATTAATCGTATTGCTTGTGCCAGCCGCCAATTCGTCTGTTATAAGACTTATAGCGTTACTGCCTGAATTTAAAGTAACATTCGCGTCCAGTGATACCTTGTTCGCTTTTACATATATATCGTCGGAATTATTTACGTCAGATTTAATCGCGATAGTATTAAGGTACGCCGTGCTGCCCACCTCGCCGCCAAATATTATATAGCCGCTCCCGGCGTCAAGCACAAGCGATTGACTGCCGGAGTTTTGGCCGTTTACCGTACTTGTAAATACTATATCGCCGCCGCCGCTGGAAACCGTGCCAGCGCTCAACAGCGTAATGGGGCCGTCAAGCGTAATTTTTCCGTTGGTCGAGGAAAGACCGCCCGTAATGTCTAAACTGATAGCGGTAGCCTTTATCGTTATCCCGCCGCCGGACGCGGTGTTTTCGGCAGATTTTAACGTCAAATCGCCGCTGTTCTTGAAAACTATATCTCCGCTGCTCGTGTTCGTGTTGGAAAGATAGACGGCGGTTAAATCGCCGCTGTTCGCGAAAACTATACCTCCGCTGGCCGTGTTGGAAAGAGACACGTTTCCGGTCAAACTGCCAGACGCTGTTATGCCGCCATTCGCGTTGATTGTAATGCCGCTCCCTGTAAGGTCTCCTCCCGGATTAAACGCGCTGTCGCTCAGTAGTATGCCGCCGCCGCTGCTGGTAACATTACCGACAGTTGTAAAATCCCCGTCCGTTACCGTAAGCGTTTTAGAGTCGATATTCAGCGTACCTGTAAATACTACATCGCCGCCGCTGCTGGAAACCGTAACGTCGCTCAACAGCGTAACGGGGCCGGTAAGCGTAATTTCTCCGTTGGACGTGGAAAGATCGCCCGTAAGGTCTAAACTGATAGCGGTAGCCTCTATCGTTATCCCGCCGCCGGACGCGGTGTTTTCGGCAGATTTTAACGTCAAATCGCCGGTGTTCGTGAAAACTATATCTCCGCTGCCCGTGTTGGAAAGAGAGACGGCGGTCAAATCGCCGGTGTTCGTGAAAACTATACCTACGCTATCCGTGTTGGAAAGAGACACGCTTCCGGTCAAACCGCCGCCTGACGTTCCTGTTATGCCGTCCTTCGCGTTGATTGTAATGCCGCTCCCTGTAAGGCTACCTGTCGGCTCAAACGCTCCGGCGCTTAGTATTATACTGCCGCCGTTGCTGGTAATATTACCGGTAGGCCCAAAGTCGCCGCCCGTTACCGTAAGCGTACCGCTAAGGTCAAAAAAATCGGCGATAAAACCGGAAACCGTCAGTTCTCCGGTTACAGTAACAGTTCCCACAGAGGGAAAACTACCCGGACCCGCCAGTGTAACGTTGCCGCCCACCGTCAAAGCGTCCAGCGCATAAGCGGGAACACCGCTTATCGTTACGTCAACTCCAATATCGGCCGTATCCGTGTAGTTGGAGCCGGCGCCCGGGTAGTCCGATCCTGTCCCTACCGCTGAAGAATACCAATTATTTGAGTCGGTCCACAAACTTCCGGTTCCCACCCACGTATAATCGTCTCCGGACAAAACGGCGGCGGCGCAGCTAATAACGATAAACATCAGCAGTGTTTTTTTCATTATCAAAATACAAACCCATAGCGCCAGTCGCTAAACCGGCGGCGGCAGTTACGGTCCGCCTGCCGGCTCTTGCCCGCTTCAAACAACATATTTTCCACCAGCGCTATAAAATCGCCGCCGCAAAAAACAGCGGCGCGGCGCGGCGCAAAGTTTTCAGTATCGGGAATAATGTCGTTTACGGGCTTACCTTGACGCATAGCGGCGGCGCTTCCCTCGTCAACTTGACGCACGGGTATATCGAGCGCCTCAAAAACACTGCCGTCTATGGGACGCAGCGCGTTCAATATATCCTCTTTTGCGGTTTCAGGCGTAACGGCAAGCGCGTCGCCCAGCAAAAACGCGCCCGACTGCGTCCGCGTAAGGCAGGCAAGATGGGCGCGTGAACCGGCGGCAATAGCTATATCCCTCGCCAAAGCGCGTATATAAGTTCCGGCGGAACAACGCACATCCAAATACGCGAAAGGAGCTTCATAACGCCGCAGGCTTATTTCGTAAATCGTAACCTTGCGGGGCTTCATTTCAACAGGAACGCCGCTTCGCGCAAGCTGGCTGGCGCGTTTGCCGTTTACATGAATAGCGGAAAAAGCCGGAGGAATTTGCGTTATTTCTCCGCAAAAACAGCTTAAAACAGCTTCCACAGCCTCTTTTTCGGGAACAGGCGCTTGGGCGGTTACATTGCCCTCCGGGTCCAGCGTGTCCGTTTCAGAGCCAAAAAACACACGCGCCTCATAACGCTTGCCGCAATTTGTAAAATAAGAGCTAAGTTTAAGCGCTTTACCCGTCAGAACTACAAGAAGCCCTCCGGCGAATTTATCAAGTGTGCCTGTATGCCCCGCTTTTCCGGAGCCAAGCGCTTTTTTCACAGGATTTAAAGCCTCAAACGAAGTAATTCCCGGCTTTTTGTTCAATAAAAGAAGAGCGTTTCTAAAATCAGAATTTAAGTTTATCACCGCCGTTAGGCCATAGGACATCAATTATTTTATCAGCAGTACCATTCAACAGTGTATCTGTTATATAGGCAGGATCATTTATCTTAGCTTTAAGCTCCGCGACACGGCTTTCCCGCACCTCGGGAGCGGAAGAGACAATTTCTATCGCGTTTAACCAGTCCGCTTTCTTAAACGCTTCCTTTGAAATACTAACCGTATCATCGTTTTTGGCAATCTTACCTGCCGGAGCGCCCCGTCCACCCTCATTCAGGGGCCGGCTTGGTTCTATTGGACCTGTCCTTCCGATTGTCATACAACATCCCACCTAAATCAATTATCGGCACAAACCAGCAATTATTAAATCAAATAAGGCTGTGCTTGCGGCCCGAAACAAGCAGCGAAAACTCGCCTTTTTGCTCCGGACGTTTTTCTAATTCACGTAAAACATCCATAACGGAACCTCTAAGGTACTCTTCATGGATTTTGGTCATCTCGCGCCCTATACAAATATAACGCTCACCGTCAAATTCACTCAAATCCGTCAAAAGTTTGAGTATTCGAAACGGCGATTCGTATAAAACAAAGGCCGCGCCGCCGTCTAAAAGTTCTTTCAAACGCGAGCGCCGTCTTCCGCTCTTTGGCGACAAAAAACCTTCAAAAACTATAGTTTTGTCTCCCGCGCCCGCTACACTGAGCAAACTCGCAAAAGCCGAAGGACCCGGAACAGGAACAACGTCATGCCCGGCCTCCGATACAAGCCGCGCCAGCACAGCGCCGGGGTCGCTTACACCCGGACTGCCCGCATCGCTCAAATAAGCCGCGTCATGACCGGTATTCAGTTCGCAAATAAGTTTTTCCGCCGCCTTCTTTTCGTTAGCCGCTCTACAAGAAATCAGCTTAGCCTTTATTCCAAAGTGAGTCAATAGCTTTAGGCTGTGCCGCGTATCCTCGCATCCCACAACGGCAGCCGCTTTAAGCACGTCAAGCGCGCGCAGGCTTATATCCCGCAAGTTGCCGATAGGGCTCGCGACAATATACAAAGTTGACATAACAACAAATTATCGGCTGATTACGCCGGTTTCCCAAATTTTTTGGGCGCATTTTTGCCTCCCTTGCGGCAGGCAAAAACCGGGCTTTTCGGGGCATGGCCGCTTCGCCCCTGCGGGGCGCCGCGTCTTTGCGCTTCGCGCAAACCCCTACAATCCCGTTGCGCGAATCAAACCGCTTTCAGCGGTTTGATTTTGCGGAGTTTGCGCGGAGCGCAAACTCAAACATATTGGCATCAGCGCCGAAAGGCAAACCCGTTTGCGGAACGCAAACTCCGGTTGTCTTTCTTTCAGGTTTCGCGCTATACTTTCTACACGCGGCTTTGACTGCCGTGAATTTTTATTTAATGAGGTGTATATTGTGTCAATATCCTTTTTCAATGGAAACAATACCCATAAGTGGGGGCCCGCCCCCCCCCCGCGGGGGGGGGGCGAGGGGGGGGGGGGGGGGGGGGGGGTCGGGGTGGGGTGTGGGTGG
>JAITDS010000130.1 GCA_031282435.1 Spirochaetaceae bacterium | reverse complement strand
CTTAAAACATCTTGCCGGCTAATTTTAATTTAGCCGGCAAGCAAGCGGGACTTGGAACAAGCCCGATAAACCCGCTTGCGTTCAGCGCACAATGCGCCCTTTCCAAACAAAACCCTTGCCGGAAACCGTCCTGAACCACGACCATAAAACCATAATAATAAGGTTTACATACATAACCGGCCATAAGAATGTAAAAAGCCAGTTGATTCTGCGCCCCAAAAACATTACAAGCCACGTACAGGTAAATAATATATTAACGGCTATACAATAATACATGAACGGACTTTGTATGGCAATTAAGAAAAACATAAGCGGGAAAGGCAGGACAAAAAATATTAAAATAGCGAAGGCAATAAGCATCAATAACGCCGTCTTTTTTCCCAAGAAGTCAAAAATGTTTTTTCCAATTCCTTGAATACCCGCGTTGTAACCGTTATACATTCTGCATTTAACCTGATCTCCCATATCAAGAAATTCCGTTTTATAGCCAAGCTCTTTTACATAGCGGGACAGGTAAACATCTTCCGTTGTTTTTTTTCTGATATTAGTGTAACCTTCTATATCTCTGAATACACGGCTTTTCATTACAATGTACTGGCCTACAGCCGCCGAAAAATACCCCAATTTAACAAAACGGTTCAAAAACATCGGAATTACGAAGCCCGTCATAAAAAACATAATCGGAACGGTTATAGCTTCGCCAAGACTTAATAATTCCTGCCCCACATAGCCGGACACAAAATCGGCTTTTGTTTTTTCCATATTTGTAACGGCCCATGATACGCTTGTACTAGCATGAACCGTATCCGCATCGGTAAAAAGAAGTATTTCGCCCAAGGCGTGTTCGTAAAGCTGTTGAATAGCGAAAGGCTTTCCGTACCAGTCTTGTGGCAGCGGTTTTCCCTTAAATATCCTGACACGGCTGTTTTCCGCCGATAGTCTTTCTAAAATCTGCCATGTCTTGTCGCTTGAATTATCGTCTAATACAAGAATTTCGTAGTTTTGATAGTTTTGATTGAGTAGGGAATTAATACAGCGTTCTATATTTTCTTCTTCGTTGCGGGCAGGTACGAGAATAGAAACCATACTGCCTGTTGTAAGACGCGGTTTTACGGTAACTAATTTCATCTCTATAATGTTGAATGAAGCCATCAAGAAAAAATATATTGATACGACAAGCATCGCTATAAAATATATATTCAGCATTAATATCATTTAATTTCCTTAAAAGAAATATTTGAGCTGCCGGGAAATCTAAATCTAACTAACATCTCTATATGAAAATAACAAAATTTGAGGCAAATTATTAGTTCTTTGTTTATCCGCGGGGGTGAGCGGGGCTTCAGCTATAACTGAAGCTATACGCGCCTTTCCCTGCTTAAGATTCAAAGCGTCTTTATTTGAGGGATATAGAGCCAGCGCTTTTTCAATCCAGTCCGCCGCTTTATCCGGCTGTTTGTTACGGTTGTAAGCATAGGCAATAGAGTAATAAACATTGAACAAATCATCTTTTTGTAAATCGTAAGAGCCTGAAAGTATATTTTCCATTTGATTTATTCCTTTCTTTATGTTGTAGAAAGGGGCGGGGGCGTAAACCCAGCGGGCGGCGATAAGGTAAGCGCAGGCGGCGTTTCTTTTATCGTATTCAAGCCCGTCCTTTGCGTATGCCTCTACTTTAAGGCCGTTTGCTATAACCCATGCTGCTGAATTCAACGTACAAAGCTGGCTTATATTTTCGGACATCATACGGTAGCCTTCCGCCGTAGGCTTAATTTTTACGGAACTGTCCGCATAATCAAGCCCCTGTTGAAGATGTTTTTTAGCCTGATCGTCCGCATTTTCATTTTGATAGGCTTTTGCGATTAAAAATTCACAGTAAGAAAGTATATTAAGAAGGTCCGTCCCGCCAAGTTCCAGTTTTGCCCGTTCTTCAACCTCACCGCCGAGCAAAGCAACCTGCGCGGCGCCGGTCTTGTTATCGTAAACGGCATCGCGCAACGGCGTAAACCAATCCGGCGGATTTTCGGCATAAACCGGCGCTACCGCAAAAGCTAAAACAAAAACCACTATGTTCCATAACTTCATTACCCAAGTTTACCATTAGGGACGATATATGAAAAGACTCACGAGGTATACGCTCAAAGTCTTAGATATACGCTGAAAGCTTGATAATTTCAATAATAAGAATTTGGGCGCATTTTCACGCCGCTAAAGCGGCGCAAAAACCGCGCTTTCCGCTATTATGAAAACGCTGAAAGCGTTTTCATACCGCTTCAATCGCTTGCGCGCCTCAGGCGCAGGACGCGCTTGCTTAATCAAAACCGCATACGCGCTTTTGATTAAGCAAGAACCAGTATAATTTGGGCTAGATTTTTATTTTGGCGCACTCACCTACTTTCACTTAGAAAAATTATGACGCAATGCCCCCTATTGACATTCATGTAGACTCTTAGTAACATAATGGTATGGAACTTTTTGATACTATAGACGCTACGGTAATTTCGCATATCAGAAGACAAAAGAAGCCTAGGCTTGGACGGTATGAACGTCTGGCATTTGATATTGAATCTTCCTCCCATGACCCATACAAAACATGGGTGGAAAAGAAAGATTTCCAGCCCCCCCTGCTACAGTATAACTTTATAGACTTATTTTGCGGTTGCGGCGGCTTAACCCAGGGATTTTTGCAAGCTGGAATGAATCCGGCGGGTTCAGTGGAAATTGTTGAAATTGCGGCGAATACCCATAAATTAAACTTTCCTGACTGCAAGTGTTA
>JAITDS010000246.1 GCA_031282435.1 Spirochaetaceae bacterium | reverse complement strand
TATTAGACCCCACAGTTAAATAATTTCCTTACCCGATCGAACCACGTAAATAATTTCAACGCCTACAAGATACCTCGCCGCAAACGCCGGTCTTCGACCTTAGGCGCGCTTGCCGCGAGCTGGTTCATTAAAATATTAGACTTGTTCGAAAATCAGGCGGCTGCCGGCTAAGTTTACAAGTTTTGCGGCTTTTGGTCATTAAAAGCCATTCGCTAAAACCTTACAAAACCGCGTCTTTAGCGGAAGCGGAAGCTTGAGGTTTCCAAATGACTATATCGATTAGCAGAATATGACCGCAAAAAAGGCGCCGTTACACGAAAACCATGCGCCTTTTGTTTCCGGCCAATGTTTAAGCCATATTAATTTATTCAGAAAGTATACGCAATATGTCTTCCGGCGTATTCGCGCTAAGCATCTCCGAGCGTTTTTCCTGACTCTTGAAAAGCAGGCTGATCTCGGCAAGAAATTGAAGATGCGGGCCTGTCTTTTCAAGAGGCGAAAGAGTCATAATGAAAATACGGCAAGGTTTACCGTCAAGCGCTTCGAAATTAACAGGATTATCGGATATGCCGATACATGCCATAAGGTCGGTTACAGCACTAGTTTTACCATGCGGTATCGCTATTCCGTGCTTCATGCCGGTAGACATCTTGCCCTCACGCTCCATTATAGCCGCCTGAGCCGCCGCCTTATCCGTTACCTTGCCTGCCGCTACTAGTAAATCCAGCAATTCACTGATAATAGCCTGCTTACTATCACCTTTTAGATGAAGACAAATAGTATCCTTTGTCAAAATTGTGTTCAAACCCATATCTTTTATTTTAACCGTTTTGCTTTGAATGTCAAGCCCCGAATTGCGCCGTGTAATTAATCAGGGAAAATTGCGCCCTCCCTGATAAAATGGAGGGGTGAAGTATATGATGAGTAAGGCCGGATTAGGGAACGGGTCGTTTATATATCAAGAAAATCTACAACCCGCGCTAAATCCCGAATGCTTAATCTTGCCGTCTTTCCCTTCCACAGGAAGCCGGACGGCTTTACAAGACGGGGAAGGGGTTATAAACTGGGAAGATAATTACGGAAGTATATCAATATGACAGGATGTTTTACACACAAATATATAAACTTTTTTGTACCGCTATTGCCGGTATTTATCTTTTGGGGATGCGTGGCTCTTCCTAGTACAGCCGCCCCCGTTAAAAGAATTGTTACTGAAGCTCAACCTGAAGTTCAGGAGTCTAATTTTGGTGAAATCTTAAATATTTTATGGGAACTCCGTGAAATACGAATAAATTATGGCATAACAGAGCTGGACAGGGCGGCCATGGCGGAGAACGGTATGGGCGATGTATTTATTATCCAGTTCACGGAAGAAGGTATAAACGGTAAAGCCGCGCCTAACCGGTATTTTAGCTCTTTTGAGTTGTTGCACGAGCATGATTTTCGTCTTCGCCCCATTGTAAGCACTCTAATGGCGGCTGACATAAACATAGGCGGCCTCATGGAAAATGAATACTATTGGTATTTACAGCGTGTAAGCCGCTGGAATATTGTAAACGGCGGTCTTGAGCTTTACGCGTATCCCGAACCGGACAATGAAATCACACTGCGGTACACCCGGCAGGATTATAATTAGGCCCTGCTCCTTTAATTATTTCTACCAAACGGCCTGCCGTCCCTGTCGAAAAAAAAACGGCGGTCAAACGGCTTGCCCGGCAAACTACGGGAAAGCGCTCCCTCGTTACCTCGTTAGTCTTAGAGGTGATCTTATCACTTGTTTGCCGCATCGGGAGATAATGCTCTTTTCAAACTGAATGCAAGGCGGAAAACTCAATGGCGGTCCGGGGGGTGGCGGAATACCGCCTAAGCCCGCTTGCGGGCGGCGCGGTATGAAGACAGGGGGGCGCGTAACGGCAGGGGCGGTTTGCGCCGCCATGCCGGAAATAGCGCCCCCCTTTAAATGTCCTTGATTTAACGTGAATTACACGGATTACACGGATTAAAAAATCAAGACGGGGAAGCCGCCGACGGCCGGCGGAAATAGCGCCAGTTGATTCCGTAGTGATGAATACGCAGTCCCATCTGCCGCTCCGTTATACCAAGCATACGGGCGGCGGCGGACATATTGCCTTCGCTGTTTTTAAGCGCCTCCGTAATCATCTCTTTTTCGAGACGGGAAAGCGCGGCGTCAAGCGTGGTGGTCAACTTTGTGCCGGTTGAGCTTGCGGATTGCAAACTGGGCGGCAAATTGTAAGAATGAATGACCATATCTTTTGAAAGAATCACTGCCCGCTCAATACAATTTTCAAGCTCCCGGACATTGCCCGGCCAGTGGTAATTTGTGAGTAAATCTATAGCAAGACTAGAAATACGCTTTATTAGCTTACCGTTTTTTTCCGCGTATTTTTCCGTAAAATGATCGGCAAGCAGCATAATATCGCTTTTCCTCTGCCGCAACGGAGGGATATGAAGCATAAAAACATTCAGACGATAGAATAAATCCTCGCGGAAAAGCCCGTTTTTCACCGCTTCCTCTAAATTGCGATTACTTGCCGCGATGACACGGACATTCACTTTTATAGTTTGAACGCCGCCCACACGCTCAAAATCACGCTCCTGAAGCACCCTAAGCAGTTTTACCTGAATCTGCGGAGGAAGCTCGCCGATTTCGTCAAGGAATATAGTCCCTGTATCCGCCATCTCGAACCGGCCCTTACGCTGACTAACGGCCCCCGTGAACGCGCCCTTTTCGTGGCCAAAAAGCTCGCTTTCTATCACAGACTCCGGCAGGGCGGCGCAGTTTATTTTGATAAAAGGCTTACCGCTTCGCTTTGAAAGTCTCACTATTTCGGCGGCAACCAACTCCTTGCCCGCGCCGCTTTCTCCTGTTATAAGCACATTCGCGTCCGTAGGAGCCACTTGTGCAATCAGCGCGTACATATCGCGCATAGCGCTGCTTGTTCCTATCATTGCGCTGTCCGCGTCAATACGTCCTAAACTGGAACAAGCGGGCTTTCCGCTCTTTTTTTTCGCGTAGTCAATGTTAATAGATTGCAGCGTTTTGTACTGCTCTTCCATGATGCGTTCCCGCAGTTTTGCCGAATCTGAAATAAGAGCGGCGACTTTTTCCAATAGCACAAGGTCCCGCTCCATCAGTTTTTCCGCGTTTGGAATAGTTTCGCCGTTTGCGCTTATACGTCTTTCGGCGCTCAAAGTTCCTATTACTCCGCCGGAAGCGCGTATCGGCACGCAACAGTAGCTCATTCCGGCCATATCCTCACGCGAGCGGTTTTTGGCGCGGTTCAAAAAGCGCTCGTCTTTGGATAAGTCGGCTACGGAAACGGCGATGCCTGTCTCAAAAACTCTGCCAACCAGACCTTCGCCGAGTCGGTAAACGCCGCGTTCCTTCTCTTCCGCCGTAAGGCCGTACGCTTCCTCTATTTTCAAAAGTCCGCTGGCGCGGTTCAACAGGGTTATCATGCCGTATTTCAGAGACGCGCGCAGTTCCAGAATACTCAAAACCGGCCCCAAAGCGGCCCGTAATTCAACGTGCTTGTCGAGCGCGCGCGCTATGTCAAAAAGGAGTTCCAACTCATGTATGTCAGGATTATTTTCAATAATTGTAGAATCGCCGGAATCCATGTTTTTATTATACATTTTCGTATCTTTATCGCAAGCCCGCCAGCCCGCCAGCGGGTTTAAAGTCCGCTACGCGGTAGCATACCCGCCAGCGGGTTTCCAGCCTTGCCTTCAGCAAGAAAAGGGCGCTTGGCATACGCTACTGTAGACTGCGGCCAGCCCGACAGCGGGTTTCCTGCCCTGACTTCAGCAAGCAAAGGAACTGTGGCTTACGGGAAAGCGTACAAAATTTTTGAAGGGGGGCGCTGTTTCCGGCATGGTCTCGCAAATTATAAACTAAATTGTTGGAGTTTCGCAATAGCAGGGCGTAGCCCTGCGAGCGAAACTCCCTAAGCAAGCGCGTAAGCGCTTGCGGCACGCGCCCCCCTGTCTTCATCCCGCGCCGCCCGCAAGCGGGCTTAGGCGGTATTCCGCCACCCCCCTAACCCCGCCGGCGGCTTCCCTCCTTTGCGTTCAGCAAGAAAAGGGCGCTTGGCATACGCGGCTGTAGACTGCGGCCCGCTCACCGGCGGGTTTCCCGCCTCGCGTTTGGTTGGAGTTTCTCAAAAGCAGGGCGCGGCCCCGCGATCGGAACTCCCTAAGCAAATGCGCCGCAGGCGCGTAAGCGTCTGCGGCCTATTTACGCAACATCTTATTTGCCGGCATATTCAATTGCTGTCTACACCGATACCTTCTCCACTCTCCGTATCATTCCCGTTGAAACCATCGTCGGTTGGGGGATCAAATATGGCGCTTCCCAGCATATACACGGCACCGCCCCTTAACTTCGCCCAATTATTGTTGATTTTTGCTTTATTAATGTCTCGTCTAAATATCCCGCTGTTCATAAACACGCCGCCGCCGTTGCCTTCAGTCGCCCTATTGCCGCTGATTTCCCCGTTGTCCATCGTAAACACGCTATTTCCCTTCATAAACACGCCGCCGCCGCCTTCACTGCTGTGAGTCGCTATATTTTCGCTGATTGCCCCGTCGGTCATCGCAAACGCGCCGCCTTCCATAAACACGCCGCCGCCGTTGGCCGCCGTATTACCGCCGCCGATTTCCCCATTGCTTAGCATAAACACGCTGTTTCCCTTCATATTCACGCCGCCGCCGTAGGTCGCCTCATTATTGCCGCTGATTGCCCCGCCGTTCATCGTAAACGTGCCGCCGGCCATACGAACGCCGCCGCCGCCGCCGCCGTTGGCCGTCTTATTGCCGCTGATTTCCCCGCCATTCATCGTAAACTTGCTGTTGTCACCAATCATATACACGCCACCGCCGTTGTTCGCCGTATTGCCGCTGATTTCCCTGCTGTTCATCGTAAATTCTCCGCCTTCCATATACACGCCGCCGCCGGAGGTCGTCTCCAAATTGTTGCTGATTTTCCCGCCGGTCATCGTGAATATTCCGCCGGTCATACACACGCCGCCGCCGAAGGGCGCCTTATTGCCGCTGGTTTCGCCGCCGGTCATCGCAAACTTGCCGCTGGTCATAAACACGCCACCGCCGCCGCCATTGCTGTGGGTCGCTATATTGCCGCTGATTTCCCCATTGTTCATCGCAAACTCACCACCATTCATAAACACGCCGCCGCCGCCGCCGTCGTCAGAGGTCGCCTTATTGCCGCTGATTTCCCCGCCTTTCATCTCAAACCTGCTGTTGCCTTCCATATACACGCCGCCGCCGTCGGCCGCCTTATTGCCGCTGATTTCCCCGCCGTTCATCGTAAATGTTCCGTTAGCCATACTCACACCGCTACCCTTGTTGTTTTTCAGCGTTACCCCGTTGTTCATTATAACTTCGCCGCTACTCACCTTTATAAGCGCCCCTTTAGCGGCATTACAGCCCCCGTCAATTCCTACCGAAGCCCCCCCCCCCCCCCAACGTAAGTTTGCCGTCGGACGGTACATTAAACAGGGCTTCTGGAAAGCCGGATTTGCGCGAAATACTGTATCCCGTCCCCTGTACAAGCTTTATATTTTTGGTAATCTCTATTGTCGAATCTATATCCACCGGCTTGAGCAGTCTTATCTCATT
>JAITDS010000181.1 GCA_031282435.1 Spirochaetaceae bacterium | reverse complement strand
TGACCGGTTGTTTTTAGTCCATTTAATCATATCAGTCCCACCGTATGGCTAAAATTATATGATTTTTTGGCAATGTATCCCACTAAAAGGCTCAAAAAAGAGTAAATGCAGAAGCCCTGGGACATATCCATAAACGTTTCGCTTTTTTTACCGAATTCATTATATTAACAGCTTGTCATTAGTGGGGCGCTTTGTCAAGACTACGGATACCCTCCTGCTGACCGCCGTTTCCAATACGGGTTTGGAATTTTCCGCAAGGATGCCGGGTGTCCGTCGGCCATCGCGATAATGAGATCTTCCGCCCTGCCGTCAAGAATCCTGCGGGCGTTATCGGAGTTCACGTTTCTGTTGCGGGAAAACATTCCTCCGAATCCGCTTTGGACAGATGCCTTTTACGCCGTCAACCGGAGTTTGCGCTTAGCGCAAACGGGTTTGCAAAATGCAAACTCCGCAAAATCAAAACCGCGTATGCGGCTTGACCCGCGCAACGGGATTGTAGGGGTGCGAGCCGCGCAGCGGCGAGCAGACGCGCCGCCCCCTGCGGGGGCGGCGCGGCCGGAGCGGTAGCGGAGCCCCGAAAAGCCCGGTTCCCGGCGCGAAGCGCCGGGAATGCGCCCGAATTAAGAAAAATCGTCTTAATGTTGGATTACTGAACACCGGCAAACCACTGGCGGAATTCCTCTGTTTATCGTATAGTGAAATGATTTACCAAGTACAAGGACGGGGTTAAGCCCCACTGTGAATAAAAGAGGTTTTTATGTTCGGTTTATACAGCAGGGAAAATGAGCGCGATTCGTGCGGCATTGGATTTGTGGCGGATATTAAGGGGCGCTCTTCCCACGATATTTTGGAACGCGCTCTGGAAGTTTTGGAGCGAATGAAGCACCGCGGCGCGGAGAGCGCGGACGATAAAACCGGCGACGGGGCCGGCGTTATGCTGCAAATTCCTGATGAATTTTATAAAAAAACGGTCGTGGAACTGAAAGACAGCGCGTTTAACAAGCCCGCCTCGTACGGTACGGGGCTTTTATTCCTGCCGAAAGATAATGACGGCATTGCGGACAGCGTTATTCAAAAAATTGGCGCTATTGCCAAAGAATTAAACCTTTCACTGCTGGCGGTGCGTAACGTGCCTGTTGATTCAAGCGGTATAGGCGAAATTGCGCGGCGCTTTGAACCTTCTATTAAGCAGATTTTCCTGTGTCCGGCTAAAAGCGCGAATGTCTCCGCAAGGGGTATCGGCGGACTTTCCGGCGAGGAGGAATTAAACTTTAGCCTTTATATTTTCCGTAAAAAACTTGAAAAATATACACGCGAAACTTTAAAAACTTTTGACGTTTATATGCCCAGCCTTTCAGCTTCGACCGTTGTTTATAAAGGAATGCTTACGCCGGATCAGTTACGCAAATACTATCCCGAACTATCTGACGATGCTATGCGGACGGCGGTGGCGCTTGTCCATTCGCGTTTTTCTACCAATACTTTTCCGGCTTGGGCGCTTGCGCAGCCTTTCCGCATGATTGCCCATAACGGCGAAATAAACACGATAAAAGGCAACCGTTTTTGGGTGGCGGCGCGGGAAAAAATGCTGTCTAATCCGCGTTTCGGCAGCCATATCGCCGATATTTTGCCGGTCATCGAGGAGGGGGGCAGCGATTCGGCCAGTTTTGACAATATGCTGGAACTTCTTGTTATGGCAGGCCGCAGTCTGCCTCACGCCTTGATGATGATGATACCTGAGGCGTGGAACGACAAGAATCCTATCAGTGATGAATTAAAGAAATTCTACGAGTACCACGCCTGCTCTATGGAGCCGTGGGACGGTCCCGCCTCGATGGTGTTCTGCGACGGACGTTATGTCGGCGGAACGCTTGACAGGAACGGTCTGCGGCCTTCCCGTTACACAATCACAAAAACCGGCCTCATAGTAATGGGAAGCGAAACGGGCGTACAGGACTTCAAACCGGAAGAGGTAGAGTACAAAGGGCGGCTTGAACCGGGTAAACTCTTGCTGGTCGATTTGAAAGAAGGGCGCATAATCCCCAACGACGAGGTTAAGCATGAAGTAAGCACCGCTAAGCCTTACGCCGAGTGGGTTAACGCGAATGTCATTGATCTTGAACAGGAACTTGAAAGTGACAGTTTAAGTGATGAGGCAGTTTTTAATGACGATAAGCTCGTTTTGTTTATGGAACGGGTTTTTGGCTATACACGCGAAGACCGCGAGAAATTGCTAATTCCGATGGCGGTTACCGGACAGGAGCCTACAAGCTCTATGGGGACTGATACCCCGATTGCCGTGTTCAGCGACAAAAGCCAGCGCGTCTATTCTTATTTTAAGCAGATGTTCGCTCAGGTTACCAATCCGCCGATAGATTCGATACGCGAAGATTTGGTAATGACGCTTACAAGTTTCGCCGGCCCCCAGAAAAATTTGCTGGAGGAAACGGCGGAAAATTGCCGCAGGATTAAGGTAAAAAATCCTATTTTAACGGACGCGGATCTTAATAGGCTTCTTAAAACCTCCCCCGGCATTTTCAAAAGCGTTACTCTGGACGCTGTTTTTCCCGCGTCTACAGAGCCTTCAAACTGCGCTATGGAAGCCGAACTGGACAAGTTGACCGCCAAGGCTTTGGCGGCTGTGGAGGGCGGGGCTTCTCTGCTGGTACTGTCCGACAAGACTGCTCTTGACCCCGCTTCCGGTCTCTGCCCCATACCGGCGCTCATCGCGCTCGGCGCGGTTCACCACCATCTTATTAAGGCGGGACTGCGCATGAAAGTATCGCTGATTGTTGAATCGGGTGAGCCGCGTGAAATCATGCACTTTGCGCTGCTATTCGGCTACGGGGCCGACCTCGTATGTCCGTATGGCGCTATTGCGGCGCTTGCCGCCATTTGCCGCAGTTTTGACGGCCAGCGAGTCGATTATTACCGTAAAGCCTGCCATCAGTATTTGAAGGGTATGCAAAAGGCGATGCTGAAGGTGATGAGTAAAATGGGTACAAGTACGCTGCGTTCTTACCGCGGCGCTCAGATTTTCGAGGCAATAGGGCTTGGGCCGGATGTCATAGAAAAATGCTTTCGGGGTACGGTAAGCCGTATAGGGGGAGCAAGTTTCGCGGAACTTGAAGCTGAGACGCTGGAACGCCGGGAGGCCGCTGTGAAGGCTAACGAGCGCATGGGAGATAAACCTGAGCCGGAAGATTATCTCTTATACGGAGACGGGCAGTATCGCTGGCGGGCTAACGGCGAGAAGCACGCTTGGAATCCCGAAGCTATTTATTTACTGCAATGGGCCGCGCGTTCAGCGGACTACGCTAAATTCAAGCAGTTTAGCGCGTCGGTAAACAATTTGAACCAAAATCCCCATGTAATACGCGGAATGTTGGATTTTGCGCCCGGCAGAACACCCGTTCCGCTTAGCGAGGTGGAAAGCGCCGGTTCTATCATGAAACGTTTTACTACGGGCGCCATGTCTTTTGGCTCAATATCGAAAGAGGCGCACGAAACGATAGCGGAGGCGCTGAACTCCATACAGGGAAGGTCCAATTCGGGTGAAGGCGGCGAAGACCCGGAGCGTTTTGCTAAAAAGCCGGACGGCACTTGGACGCGGAGCGCGATAAAACAAGTCGCGTCAGGACGTTTTGGCGTAACGTCGGAGTATTTGGCCAACGCCGTTGAGCTTCAAATTAAGATGGCGCAGGGCGCTAAACCGGGCGAGGGCGGACAGCTTCCCGGCGACAAAGTTGACGTTCATATCGCGCGGACGCGCCATTCCACGCCCGGCGTTACGCTGATAAGTCCGCCGCCCCACCACGATATTTATTCTATCGAAGATTTAGCGGAGCTTATTTTTGACTTAAAGAACGCGAACCCGGACGCGCGTATCAGCGTAAAACTTGTTGCGGAAAACGGAGTAGGTACTGTTGCCGCGGGCGTAGCAAAGGCTCACGCGGACAACATTCTTATCTCCGGTTATGACGGCGGCACAGGTGCAAGCCCGCAGTCCAGCATCAGACACGCGGGTATTCCTTGGGAGCTTGGCATAGCGGAAACCCACCAAACCCTGCTTGCCAACGGACTGCGCGGACGTGTGCGCCTGCAAACGGACGGGCAGATAAAGACGGGGCGGGATATAGTTATCGCGGGTATGCTTGGGGCGGAAGAATTCGGCTTCGGAACTTCAACATTGATTGTTTTGGGCTGTGTTATGATGCGGAAATGCCATGAAAACACCTGCCCGATGGGCATTGCGACACAGGATCCGGTTTTACGCAGCCGTTTTTCAGGAAAAAGTGAGCATCTTATAACGTTTTTCAAGTTTTTAGCGGAAGAAGTCCGCGAAATTATGGCGGAATTGGGCTTCCGGACGTTCAATGAGCTTGTCGGGCGTTCCGATATGCTTGTACAGAGGCGCGGTTCCAAGCCCAAAACGGCGAATATTGACCTTTCGCGCCTGCTTTTTATGGCTAAGCCGCCGGATTTTATCGAAGGCGCGCAGGACCGGTACTGTACGCAGTATCAGATGCATAAAATTGATAAGGTGATAGACCGCACGTTGATTGAAAAATGCCTGCCTTCGCTTGACGGGAAAAAGCCCGCCGCGCTGACTATGGAAGTCCGAAATACCGACCGCGCCGTTGGAGCGATGCTAAGTTTTGAAATATCCAAGCGCTTTGGCGGCGCGGGTCTGCCGGAAAACTTTATAACGGTTGATTGGAACGGTTCTGCGGGGCAGAGCTTCGGCGCGTTTCTTGCGCCCGGCGTTACCTTCCGCCTTGCCGGAGACGCCAACGACTATTTGGGCAAGGGACTTTCCGGCGGACGCATCGCGGTCTTTCCGCCGTCCGGCTCTACTTTTAACAGCTATGAAAACATCATCGTCGGGAACACGGCGCTTTACGGCGCGACTTCGGGTTCGGTTTTTGTGGCCGGCCTCGCGGGCGAGCGCTTCTGCGTGCGAAATTCCGGCGCTTTGGCCGTTGTGGAGGGCGCGGGCGACCACTGCGCCGAATATATGACAGGCGGGCGGCTTGTCGTTCTGGGCAAGGTGGGAAGGAACTTCGCCGCCGGTATGTCCGGCGGAATCGCCTATGTTCTGGATTGCCCGTCCGGCAATCGCGATTTCAAATACTTTTTGAACAGCGGTATGGTGGAACTTTCCCGCCTTGAAAGCATCGAAGACGAAAATTTCGTTGTTGGCGCTATCGAAAAGCATATTTACTGGACAGGTTCGGAGTATGCAAAGAAAATCCGCGACAACTGGAACGTGGAAAAGAATAATTTTTACAAAGTTTTACCTGTGGAATACAAGCGGGCGCTGGAGGAACAAAAAATCGCCGAGCTTGACCGTAAATTCTACGACATACGCAGGCGCGAGGAGATTGAGGAAAAAAGTTAAGCCGCCAGCGGGCCGCCAGCGGCCTTCCTGCCTTGCCCTTTGCCAGAAAAGGGGCATTGGCTCACGGGAAGTATGATTAAATTAGATAATCAGAATTTGGGCGCATTCCCGGCGCTTCGCGCCGGGAACCGGGCTTTTCGGGGCTACGCTGACGCTCCGGCCACGCCGTCCCCGCAGGGGGCGGCGCGTCTTTGCGCTACGCGCAAACCCCTACAATCCCGTTGCGCGGATTAAAAACGCTCTCGCGTTTTTGATTTTACGGAGTTTGCGCGGAGCGCAAACTCCAGTTGTGTAACGTAAAAGTGCGTTTAGCTTTCTGAGTTTTGCGCGAAGCGCAAACTCAATACTGTAGATGAAAGCGGTTTGATTTTACGGGGTTTGAGCAATATATACCTTAACGCCGGTTTTACGACAGCACACACGAAACAGGAGGATGAAAAACGGCGGGACCAAAGAAGCGCCGTATTGTCGTAACTAGGGAAAATAAGCGGGCCGGCGTCAAACGCCGGATGATTTAAAAATCGGTGGTGAGCAAAAAATGTTGTTTGCCTGTTCCTTTTCGTTGTAATTCGTTTACTGACAATACTTTAGCATACTCTTTACCAAGAACTTCACACATTTGACCCGCTACCTAAAAATCTTCGAAGTCCGGGTTGTTGTCCATAAATTCAGGGAAAGTGAAGACAACGACTCCGGATTTACGAACCCGCATTTCGGCGTTTCCGTCTACCACCATTTTTTCTAAGTGCTGTCTGGCTTTTTCTAAAGACACGTCCCCCTCAATTACGACTTCTGAAGGCGTTACCACGCCGCCGTTTTTCCGTGCGATTTTAAGTATAGTCCTGTCAATATCGTTCTTTTCACCGACAACACGGGCGCTTCCGTCATTCACATAACGCCAATTTTGCCCGCCATTATTGGCGGCGTAATTTGACGCGGCGTTAAACATTGCCATTTTCATATTCGCTTGGTCAACTTGACTGCCAAGCGTAAATAAATCATAAAGGCTGCCTATTCCGGCCAAGCCGCCTGTAAACATCCACAAAAGCGCCGAAAGCGGCTTTCCTAAGTAAAAGCGGTGAAACCCCAATATTCCAAAACCGGAAAGAAGCCAAAGTAAATATGCTAAAACTTTGCTATACATAAAAATCGTCCGAAAATATTTTAGCCTACTATAACGTTTTGTAACAAGCGGCAAAAATTCAAAAATTCTCGCCGCCGGCAGGCCAATTTCATTAAAGAACCGTGTTCGTACTTCTGGAGTACGGCGGAATTCCGCGATGCTTTGCGTACTTTCTTTCAGGAGGCGGCTAAAAGTAAAATTGCCGGATGGCGCAACGCGGGCTATGTTAAACCGCAATGATAATGTCCTCATGAAAACGCAATAGAAATGACCTGTTTGGTAGAATAGCGGCAGGAGGCGGAGATGGCCAGGAGACTACCAATGGGACAAAAAGAATTATTAC
>JAITDS010000178.1 GCA_031282435.1 Spirochaetaceae bacterium | reverse complement strand
ACGCGCTTGCTTAGTCAAAACCGCGTACGCGGTTTTGATTTCACTCAGGTCCGTCCGGCGATTTCAGCGCCGGACGACAAAAATCTCTTTCGCGGTAAAAGTTGACGCCGACTTTCATTTTGAAACCGGAATTACTCACTTCCGAGATTAATGCCGCCGGCATTTGCGCCGCCATGCCGGAAACAGCGCCCCCCTTTTATGGATTCGCGGCCATTTAAATAGAAGTCAGTGTTTTTTTTCTTGCGGCAATGTCGGTTTTAGGCTCGCCGGCAGGCGGCGGGCTGGCAAAATCTACCGTTTGAACGTAGATTTTCCGGTATTGACTTGGAGACAGACCGGTGCATTTCTTAAAGACGCGCGAAAAATGAAATTGATTTTTAAAGCCGAACCACTCCGATATTTCTTCGATGGTTTGGGGCGTTGATATTAGTAATCCTGTCGCCCCTTCGATTTTAAGACGTAGTATGTATTGATAGGGGGACATTTTAACCTCGCGGCGGAACATTCTGATAAAATGACCCATAGAAATGCCTACTATACGCGCCATTTCGTCTATACCAAGCGCTTCGCATACGTTTACCTGCATAATCGCAAGAGCTTTTGTTATCTGAACATGATTTGTGCGGCGAATTTTACCGTTTTCCGGCAATTCCTTTTTTCCCGGCAACGGAAAATTCGTTTCTATCGGGAAAAATCTGAATAGCACGCTTATCAAAAGATGTTCCGCCGCTATTTTCAGGTTTGGATCTCCCGAATTGAACATTTCGGATATTTCCTCGCACTGAATACGAAGCAAACGGTTGTTGATGTTTACTATCTCGCGATTCTTCGACAGCATTGAGGCGATAAGATTGTCCGTTTCATTTTCGTCAAGGCGGAACAACAGGGCGTAGTAACTTATGGGACGTTTCTTGCTGTCCGGAATAATGGAATGGAATTCAAGAGGCAAAGCGGTTAAAAGACGGCCGCCCGTGATGAGGCCGCACGATTTCCCGCATAAAAATGTGCCGTCCCCGTCAACAAAAAAATGGATTTCATACTCGCCGCAGTTGTGAGCATGGTAACGGCCGTGCCACGCGACCCGCTCATGGCCGACAAGGTGATATACAAAAACAACGTCTAAAAGTTTCATCGGTTTAGTATACAAAAAAGTTAAAAAAAAGTCAATTTTAGATATAAACTATCAGTAATAGTCATTTACAATAGCGGTAATGCGTATGATAATAATAAAGCCGTATGTGCGGCAAATCAAAATTTTTTGTCTGAGTATAAAAATCAGGCAATCAGGAGGGATATCCTAGTGATGAAAAAAATTCTGTTGGTGGTATGTATGGCGGCTCTGGCGCTGTCCGCCTGTCAAGGCAAAAAGGACAGTGATAAACTGACTATCGGCTTTAACAATTATAGCAAGGGAATTTATTCGCTTGACATACTTGAAAAAGGCTTCTTGGCAACTTGTGAGGCCCTGGGCGTAGAGTCGATGGTGGTTAATGACGAGGGCAAAGTAGAGAACTCTTCCGTGAATGTGGACAACATGATATCGGCGGGTGTAGACGGGATTGTATTTTTTGGCATTTACGACACAATGTTTCCGGTAATCGCCCAGAAATGCAATGAAGCCGGAGTGCCTTTCGTATTCTTTGACCATATGCCGGCGGATGACGTTCTTACGGATTTGGCGGAGAATTTCGAGGAGTACAAGGGTATTGCCGCGACGGTGGATAACGATACCGGTAAAAACCTCGGCTCTTACGCGGCAGGCAAAGGGCTTAAAAAAGCGCTTATCATAACAGCGCCGCGCAGCGACACTTCTCACGTTGCCCGTACGGCAGGCTTTACAGATGCGTTTCAGGCCGGCGGCGGACAGGTCTTGATGGTTTCGTACGGCGAGGTTGATCTTCCTTCCGTTATGACCCGCGCCAACGACGCGCTTACCGCTCATCCTGATGTGGATTGTATCTATGTAACTAACGGGGACGCTGGCGCGGCTCTTGTCGAGACCCTCGACAAGCATCCCGAAGTAAACGCGGAACTTTATGTTACAGACCTTGACCCCGGCGTTTTGTCCGGTCTTGCTTCCGGCAAAGTGGCGGCGGCAAACGGCGCTCACTGGGTAAATGTTGACTTCGCGACGGCCTTGCTTGTAAACGCTTTGCGCGGCAACGAAATTTTTGACGGCGACAGGCCGCCGCGTTTGGTTGTGCCTGTAATGGTACTTCCCGCGAATATGGTTGATATGTACCAGAGATTCTGGATTGACCAGCAGCCCTTCTCGGCGGACGAGATGCGCTCGTGGGTCGGCCCCGATGTTACGGTTGACGTGTTCAAAAATGAGCTTGCAAACTATAACATCACGAGCCGGCTGGAAGCCAAGGTAAGAGCGGGTCTTCTTACTCAGGCGGATTTAGACGCGGCGCTTGCTAATTCCAACTAAGTTCACGGTACGGCGGCTTTTTTCAAAACATTAAGTTTTGGAAAAAGCCGCTGTCTTTTTCAGACATTAGCGTAAAGGGGTATTTATGGGAAAAAAATCTGACACTGTAAATAGCGGATCTCAGTCTTTAGAACTGACAAAAAAGTCACAAAATCCGCTTATACGCACGGCAATTGTAACCGGCGCTATAATACTCGGGTATATAGTGCTTAATTTTGCTACGGGCGGGAGACTGCTTTCCGCCAACAACATTCTTTCCGTCCTGCGGGGTTCTGTTGTAACAACGTTTGTCGTATGGGGCTTTTGTTTTATACTGACTATGGGAATGATGGATCTGTCGCTGGGCGCCATCATGATTTTGGCCAGCAATGTGGGCGGTATTCTTGCCATCCATTTAGGAATGGGCTATTTTGGGCTTATATTTGGAGCTATCGCTGTTGCTACCCTGCTTCAAATCCTTAATATGCGTATGATGTTGCTGGCAAAGATACCGCCGTGGATTTACGGACTCGGTATCGCTATGGTGTACGAGGCCATCGGCACTATCTACAACGTATTTCAGATAAAGGCCGGCAAGCAATCCATAGCGCTTGGCAATATATGCCGTGAGCTTGGAGATACGCCTTGGAACCTTATCGTGCTGGCGATAGGGCTTATTCTAGCCTTTATAATCTTTAACCGCACTTCGATAGGGTTTTCGTTGCGGGCGGTCGGTTCTAACAGCATCGTGGCCAAGATGATGGGTATCAACATCAGCAAAACGATAATTCAGGCCGGTATTGTAACCGGAATATTCGTCGGACTCGCCGCCGCGATAAACGAAAGCTACGGCGGGCGCGTAGTGCCGCAGAGCGGGCTTAACTCAATCGCGTCAATTTTTATACCGCTGGCCGCTTACCTGCTGGCGAGCGCGTTTGAAAAGGTATACAACATCATTATTGGGGCGGTCATAAGCGCCGTCATCATTACGTCGGTTTTCAATGTCCTTACGTTGCTTGGAGTTCCCTCCGGAACATGGCAGCAGGTTGTAATGGGCTGCGGCGTTCTTGTCTGCGGAGTTCTTTCACAGCGCCGGTTTGAGGGGGTGGTAAAATGAGTGAAGCCGTTCTTTCAGCAAAAAATATAAAAAAATACTACGGGGCTACCCACGCTAACGATGATCTTTCAATAGATTTAAACGGCAACGAGATTCGCGGACTCATTGGTGAAAACGGCTCCGGCAAGTCTACGCTTATTTCGATTATAGCCGGCATCACCATGCCCGATTCCGGAACAATGACGATAAACGGACAGCCGTACCAGCCGAAAGATTCGCTTGATTCAGGGCGAAACCACATCGGTACTGTAGTACAGGAACTCGGTCTTGTGGACGGCCTTCCCGCCGGAGTAAACATTTTTTTAGGACGCGCTGAACGCTTTACCAAGGCGGGGGTCATCAATCTTGAGAAAATGTACGCCGAGGCAAGCGCTCTGTTTGAAAAATGGGGTTTCCCCGGATTTCCGGTAAGCCGCATGACGGGACTGCTCACCATAGAAGAGAAAAAAATTGTCGAGCTTATGAGGGCGCTTTCGATAGAACCGAAACTTCTCATTCTTGACGAAATTACGCAGATGCTTTCGCTTAACTACCGGCGTATCTTCATCGACATCATCAATAAGCTAAAGGCGCAAGGCAAGTCTGTTTTGATGGTAACGCACGATGTCGAGGAAATGGTCGAATTGACGGACTGCATTACCGTAATGCGGGACGGAAAAATTGTCGCGGAACGCCGCTGTGACGCCACAACACCGGACGAAATAAAACGTCTAATGGTTGGACGTGAGCTGGAAGGCGCGTACTACCGCGAAGATAAGACTGAAAATTACAACGACAAAGTCGTTCTGCGCGTTGAAAATCTTAGTTCCGAATACTTTAAAGATGTTTCGTTCAATCTGCACGAGCGTGAAATACTTGGTTTTTGCGGACTCTCCGATGCCGGTATTCACGAATTGGCGGAATCGCTGTTCGCCGTCCGTCCGGTAAAACACGGCAACATAGTCGTGGTGGATGAGGATACCGTTGTAAAGACACCGATGCAAGCCATGAAGATGCGGATGGGCTATGTACCGAAGGACCGCGATAAGCAGGCCTTGATGACGCAGACAACCATTGAGGACAACATAGCGCTGCCGACTGTGGATATGATAAGCAAGCGCGCCGGCTTCCTAAGTCCTCAGGTAAAACACAACTTGAGCGAAAAGGTTATGAAGATGTTCGACGTAAAAGCTAGCGGCATCTCGCAGGTGATGAGCGGGCTTTCCGGCGGAAACCGGCAAAAGGTCAATCTGGGGCGCTGGCTTATACAAGGCAAGACGATACTGATACTCGATTGCCCGACACGCGGCGTTGACGTAGGCGTTAAATCTTACATTTATCACGAGATGATGGAACTTAAAAAAGAAGGCGTTTCTATACTTGTGTTCTCGGATGAATTGCCGGAACTTATCGGTATGTGCGACAGACTATTAGTTATGAAGCGCGGTAAAATTGAAAAAGTAATGAAACGAAGCGAAGGGTTCTCGGAAGAAGCCATAATAGAGGTAATGCTATGAAAAAAGAAGACAACTCAAAGAAAAATTATTGGAGTTTTTTCCAAAAAATGTTTCCGTTTATCGGGCTGATTACGATTATCATCGTGTTTTCGATAATATCCGGTTCAAAACTATGGACAGTGCGCAATCTAACAACGATTATTTCCACTATGATACCGCTCTGCATAGGCGGTATGGGGATGATTTTTGTGGTGGCGCAGGGCAGTACGGATATGTCTCAGGGTTCGTTGCTTGCGCTTGCGGCAACTTTGGGCGGTTTAATAAGTATGCATCTGGGCTTTTGGGCGTTTATACCCGCCACTCTGCTGGTGGGTTTGCTTGTCGGCATATTTAACGGTACCATGCTTGCGCGGTTAAAAGTCCCCTCGTTCATGGTAACGCTGGCCATGCTGATAGCTCTGCGGGCGCTTGTAATATTTTTTACCACGAGCGGGCAGGAAATCGTAATTGACCGCCGTATCCTTATGTTAAATAGCCCGTCGGTAAAGTACCCCATTTTTATAGGCTTGCTGCTTATAATGTGGTACCTGTTCGATTTCACGAAGGCGGGCTTTTTCTCAAAATGTATCGGCGAAAATCAGGTTGTAGGCCAGTTTGCCGGAATACCGGTTAAAACTTATAAAACACTGGCTTTCGCGCTGTCCGGCCTTATGGCAGGTTTTGTCGGGATTTTCAGCGTAGGCAGGATTGGCGGTATCGCGCCGACTATGGGTAACTTTTTTGAATTGCAGGTAATGACTGCCATGTTTGTAGGCGGCGTACCGGTAACCGGAGGAGCCACCAGTAAGTTTTACAAGTTGATAATCGGCTCGCTGATGTTGGCTTTCCTGCAAAACGGCCTTACTATAAGCCGCGTCCCGTCCGAAGTAGCGGAATTGATACAGGGTATTATTTTGCTAAGCGTTGTGTTCCTTGGTCTTTTAGTACACGACAAATTCCTACAGCGTCAAACCGCTTTGGCCGCTAAAGAGAGTGAGTAAAATCGTTCACCGGTTTTAAGGAGCGTCATACGCCGTTATCCAACTATTTGTCGGATAACGGCGGCGGCGTACAATTCATACAATAGAGTTGTTCGAAAACTTCAGTTTCCGCAGGCCAAGCATGGCTTGGCCAAGTTCCGCTTGAAAAGACTTGGGCGGCAAGCAACCGGGTTGGCGAACAAGTCCAATTACAAAACAGTAGAAATTAGAAGCGAACAAGTTTATTTTATTATTAAGAACGCAATATAAACGAAAGCCTCACGGCTATGATAGGGAAAAAATGTCTGAAATAAAAGCAAAAGACTTTGATATAAAGGCAAAGGCTAGAGAACTGGTTTCTAAAATGACGCTTGAAGAAAAAGTGTCGCAGATGCTGCACAGCGCAAAAGCGCTTGAGAAGCATAATATTCCGGCTTATAACTGGTGGAACGAGGCTCTGCACGGTGTGGCGCGCGCGGGAGTAGCGACCGCGTTTCCTCAGGCTATCGCGCTTGCGAGTACATTTGACGAGGATTTGGTACGGAGAATAGCGGAAGTTATCTCAACGGAAGGGCGGGCCAAGTACAATATGCAGCAGGAAGAGGACGACAGGGACATTTACAAAGGCATCACTTTCTGGTCGCCTAACATCAACATATTCCGCGATCCGCGCTGGGGCAGGGGTCAGGAGACTTACGGCGAAGACCCGTATCTTACATCGCGGCTTGGCGTTGCTTTCATAAAAGGATTGCAGGGGGACGACAGAGACAGTCTTAAATCCGCGGCCTGCGCAAAACATTTTGCCGTTCATTCCGGACCGGAAAACGACCGCCACCGTTTTAACGCGATAGTTGATGAGTACGATTTGTGGAACACCTATCTTGCCGCTTTCGAAGCCGCCGTAAAAGAAGGCGGAGTTGAAGTGGTGATGGGCGCTTACAACCGTACGCTTGGCGAACCGTGTTGCGGCTCAAAATTTCTGCTAAAGGACATCTTGCGTGATAAATGGGGCTTTGACGGACACGTCGTATCGGATTGCTGGGCGATAAAAGACTTTCACGAGAATCACCTTATAACCTCTTCTCCACTTGAATCTGTAGCGCTGGCGATACGGAGCGGATGCGATATAAACTGCGGCATTATGTTTTCTCTTGCGGCGGAAGCCGTTGAAAACGGGCTTTTGAGTGAAGCGGAGATTGACAAGGCTGTAACAAGACTGTTTGTTACCAGAATGAGGCTCGGCATACTTGGGGGAGCGCCGGAGAATAAATTATACACCGGTATCCCTTACGAAAAGGTTGATTGTCCGGAACACCGCGCCTTAAATCTGGAAGCGGCTAGGCGCTCAATAATTCTATTAAAAAATGAAGGGGTACTGCCTCTTAACGAGAATAATATAAAAACGATAGGCGTAATCGGGCCGAATGCGGACAACCGGCGTTCTCTTGACGGCAACTATCAGGGAACGCCAAGCCGCCGCGTTACCGTTTTGGAAGGAATTCGTGAAATTGCCGAAGCGTCCGGCATCCGCGTAATGTTTTCGGAAGGCTGCGATATGCTGAAGGACAGACGCGAAAGTTTGGCTCAGAAAGACGACCGCCTGTCCGAAGCGCGGGCCGTAGCAAAGCGCAGTGACGCGGTGCTTGTGGTTTTGGGTCTCGACGGCTCGGTGGAAGGCGAGGAGAACGACGCGTACTCGGAGAGTGATGCGGGCGACAAACCTAACATAGAACTGCCCGGCAGACAGGAAAAAATGCTGCGGGATGTGGTAAAGGCGGCGGGAAAGAAGCCGGTAATAGTTGTTACAATTTCAGGCAGCGCCATTGTAAGCGAATGGGCAGACGAAAATGTTGGCGCGTTGATACAGTCTTTTTACCCCGGCGCGTTGGGCGGTCAGGCTGTCGCGGAAGTGATTTTTGGCCGCTTTAGCCCTTCAGGAAAACTGCCCGTAACATTTTACCGCAATACAAACGATTTGCCGGATTTTACAGACTACAATATGGATAATCGCACTTACCGCTATTTCAAAGGCGAGCCGCTTTATCCTTTCGGTTTCGGGCTTTCTTACGCCTCGTTTGAATTAAGCGGAGTCAAAGCGGACAAAAATAAAGTTACCGTGAAGATAAAAAACACAAGCTCCGAGGACGCGCGCGAAACCTTACAGGTATATGTTTCAAGTCCGGAAACTAAGGAAATACGCTCACTGTGCGGCATAAAACCGGTAAATCTACATTCCGGAGAAGAGCGCGATATTGTTATTCCGCTCAATAAAAACACGTTTTCCCGCTACGATGAAGACGGTAATATGCGCGAAATACACGGAATCCATAAACTTAGCGTAGGTTTTACTCAACCGGACGCCCGCAGCGCGGCCTTGTATGGCGTAAAACCTGTCGAACTAACGGTTACGGTATGATACGCCAATGACGCGCCGCATACGGATTTTCTAAGTTTCCGCAATTCGGAGGCGCGGCAGCTTGCGGAAGGCTCGCTATACCTGCTACACCTCAAGAGAGCGGGAGTTTACTTTATCCGCTATGTAGGCGGCAAAGTCCGCTGTCTTCATTGGCGGAAGCTGTTTAGCGGTTTTTTCGGCGTTACCGCCGCTTGTATTGTCGCCGGCAGTATTGCCGCCGCCGCGTAGACGCGCCGATACAGTCCCTTCCGCCGCCTCTTTTTCACCCACGACAACCGTATACGGAATTTTCCGTGTCTGACAGTTTCGGATTTTAGCGTTAAAACGCTCGTTCCCCAAATCGGAAGATGCGCGAATGTCGTATTTCCGCAGTTCGGATACAACTTTTTCCGCGTATTCGTTGAAAGCCTCGGCAACGGGTATCACAACTACCTGTTCAGGCGCTATCCAGACAGGAAAAGCCCCGCCAAAATGTTCAATAAGTACGCCAAAGAACCGTTCCAGCGAACCTAAAAGGGCGCGGTGTACCATGTAAGGACGTTTATGCTGTCCGTCGCTGTCTATAAATGTCATATCAAAGCGTTCCGGCTCGTTAAAATCGAACTGAATGGTCGTCATCTGCCATTCGCGCCCAAGCGCGTCCTTTATCTTCAAGTCGATTTTCGGGCCGTAAAATGCCCCGCCGCCTTCGTCTACTTCGTACGGGAGTCCTTGTTTTTCAATCGCTTTGCGCAGACTCGCCAGAGCCGCGTTCCAGCGTTCCTCTTCACCTACCGATTCTGAAGGTCGTGTGGCAAGGTACGCCTTTATTTCCGTGAAGCCGAATATTTTCCAAAGATTCAGGCTGAATCTGAGTGTCTCCTCAATCTCCGGCTCCATCTGCTCAGGCGTGCAAAAAATATGAGCGTCATCCTGAGTAAAACCTCGTACCCGCAGGAGGCCGTGTAGTACGCCGCTACGCTCGTAACGGTAAACCGTACCCAATTCCGCCCAGCGGAGCGGCAGTTCGCGGTATGACCTGCCTTTAGATTTATAAATTAGAATATGGAACGGACAGTTCATCGGCTTCAAAATGTAATCTTGGTTATCAATCTGCATTGGGCTGTACATATTCGCCTTATAAAAACCAAGGTGTCCTGACGTTTCCCAGAGCTGGCTTTTGCCGATGTGCGGCGTGTAGAGAATTTCATAACCGTTCCTGTAATGTTCCCGCCGCCAGAAATCTTCAATCGCGACTCGTATTCGTCCGCCGTTTGGATGCCAGTATATGAGTCCCGCTCCCGCCTCTTCGTGTGTGGAAAAAAGTTCCAACTCCTTGCCCAGTCTTCGATGGTCGCGCCGTTCAACTTCTTCAAGGAAAGCGAGGTACGCTTTCAAATCTTTTGGGGACTCCCAAGCCGTGCCGTATATTCGGGTAAGCATTTCGCGTGTCTCATCGCCCCTCCAGTACGCGCCGGCTATGTTCATCAGCTTAATGGCCGCCGGATTTATTTCCCGTGTGTTGGCGATGTGCGGGCCGCGGCACAGGTCCTCAAATACGATATTACCGGCGGCGTTCCGCTGTTCATATACCGAAATCACGGAGCCGGGCGAGAGTGCGTCAATAATTTCAATCTTAAATGGTTCGTCCGCAAAATGCGTCTTGGCTTCGTCGCGGCTCATCTCAACCCGCTTAAAATCTTCGCGTTCATTGATAATACGTTTCATTTCCGCTTCTATAACGGGCAAATTTTCGTTTGTAATTGGTCTTTCAAACAGAAAATCGTAGTAAAAGCCGTTCTCTATTGCCGGTCCAATCGCCGTTTTAGTTCCGGGGAAAAGCCGCGTAACAGCTTCCGCCATGATATGGGCAGCCGAATGGCGTATTGTCTGTAGTTTTTCGCTGTTTTTTGACTGAATATTTGACATAAACACCTCTAAATCAGCCTATATCTAAAATTCCTCCTCCGTCTAGCCACCTACCAGTGGGGCGGCCAGCGGCTTCCCTCCATTGCCTTCAACAAGAAAAGGGCGCTTGGCATACGCGCCTGTTTGCCCCCGCCAGCCGCTTTTCTGCCTTGCATTCACTTTGAAAAGAGCGTTGGCTCACGGGATATTTTAAAATATAAAGGGGGGCGCTGTTTCCAGCATGGCGGCGCAAACCGCCCCTGCCGTTATGCGCCCCCCTGTCTTCATCCCGCTTGCGCGGTATTCCGCCACCCCCCAACCGCTTCCCGGCCCTGCCTTCAACAAGAAAAGGGCGCTTGGCATACGCGCCTGTAGACTGCGAAATCAGTGTCATTCGCGGACATTAAAAGGGGGACGCTGTTTCCGGCATGGCCTCGCAAATTACAAACTAAATTGTTGGAGTTTCGCAAAAGCGGGACGTAGTCCCGCGACCGAAACTTCCTAAGCAAATGCGCCGCGGGCGCGTAAGCGCCTGCGGCATAATCCGCAACTAGTATTTACTGGGATATATATCGTTGGCATCCGCTTCACCCGCCGTATTGCCGCTGACTCCTTCCACAGGGCCTGCAAACACGCCGTCATTAATAAACACACCGCCGCCTTTGCCGTTGGCCGCCGTATTGCCGCTGATTTCCCCGCCATTGCTCTCAAATACGCTGTTACCAGTCATAAACACGCCGCCGCCGTTGAACGCTGCCACATTGCCGCTGATTCTATCGCCGGTCATCGTAAATGTTCCGCCTTCCATATACACGCCGCCGCCGTTGTCCGCTGTATTGACGTTGCTGATTACCCCGCCGTTCATCATAAACGCGCTACTTTCTTTCATAAACACGCCGCCGCCCTTGCTGTTGCCGTTGTCGTTGGCCGCCTCATTGTTGCAGATTTCCCCGCCGCTCATCGTAAACGCGCCGCTTCCTTGCATAAACACGCCCCCGCCTAAGAGTTTCACATTATTGCCGCTGATTTTCCCGGTGTCGTTCATCGTAAATGTTCCGCCGTCAATATACACACCGCCACCAAAGGTCGCCTCATTTTCGCTGATTTCCCCATTGTTCGTAAATATGCCGTCATCTATATACACGCCGCCGCCGTTGCCCGCCATAATATTGCCGCTGATTCTCCCGTCGCTTTTCAGTGTAAATTCTCCGCCATCCATATACACGCCGCCGCCGTCGCTCGCTTCATTACCGCTGATTACCCCGCCGTTCATCGTAAACGCGCTACTTTCTTTCATAAACACGCCGCCGCCGGTGATCTGCGCCGTGTTTTTTGTTATTACCCCATCGTTCATCATGAATATTCCGTCGCCGGTAATAAGCACGCCGCCGCCGTTGCCGGGGGAGAAGGGTGTATTTATTTTATTATTACCGCTGATTACCCCGCCGTTCATCGTAAACGTGCCGCCGTTCATAAGCACGCCGCCTGACTTGTTGTTTATCAGCGTTACCTCGTCGTTCATTGTAACTTCGCCGCTGTCGCTAACTTTAATGAGCGCTTCCGTAGCGGCGTATTCGAAACCGTCAATTACTAGCTAATCCCCCCCCCCCCCAACGTAAGTACGCCGCCGGGCTGTACATTAAAGAGAGCTTTTTTAAAGCCCTCTTTACGCTTAATGCTATTTCCTTCTGGATTTGCCGTTACAAGCGTTATATTCTTACTAATTTCTATTGTCCAATCTATATCAACCGACTTGAGCAAAACTATCATTATGTTTTTTTCCGCCGTAACCGGTATGCTATCATCTGAAAGCGTAAGGCCGTTTTTCAATATGCTTACCATGCCTTGTCCGTGATCCTCGACGGACGCAATCGCTTCTTTGAGCGTGAGATAATATTCTTTTTCATAGTCAATCACACGCATCGCCTCACATTCCAGAAATACGGCGTTTAGTTCTATTATGTCTTCACCGTCAGGCGGCATATCAAACGTCCACGACCATATATTGCTATCGTCTGTCTCCGACGCTTCTGTAGGTTTCCAGTCTCCGCCGCTTGCTTTGTATAAAATACTTTCAAGTATATATCCGTTGTCGGGGTATATATATAACGTAACTTTTATATCTTTCTCGTTTTTCTCGATTTTTGACGGAAACGGAATCACTTTTCCACCCTCTCCCTTGTATGGTTTAATGCTGTAATAATCTAGGGCGGAATCCAGTATTTCTATATAAAATTCAGCGCCTTGCGCGTTTCCGTTTTTGGGGAGGATTTCTATTGTCTGTTGTTTCGCGGCATAGGTGCTGTCAAAGCCTGTAACTTTGTAATCATCGAAAGTGTCCAACCGCTTCCCGTCGCCGGAAGTGTAGACGGCGCTTACTTTTAATCCTAGTTCTTTCCAGTCCGGTTCCAGAACGCCGATATTGAACGTATTAGGCCACGGCGGCACCTCTATAATGAGGCGTTCTATTTGAACGTCTTCATCATTTGAGATTTTTTCAATTTTTTCAATTAAAGGTTTGTTCCAAACCTCGCATTGTACCAAAAAGGCGGCGCAAATCGCCGCAATTAGCGCTGTTTTTTTTGTTTTCGTAAAGCCGCCTCTGCTTTTTATATTGCGCTTGTTCAAAAACATCAAGCTTCCGCTTGAAAAGGTTTTTAAACTTCCTCGTACTTTAGCCGGCAGCCAACCGGATTATAGAACGAGTCAATTTTAATTCTCTCCTCCGTTTCAGTCAATCACCCGTCAGTGGGGCGGCAGGGCGAGCGCATATAAGTTTATAATTGCTTACAGGATAAAGAATTAGCCCATTGGGACTGTTTCATGCATGATTTTGTAATTCTTTATAGGATAATGAGATACGATTTTATATGCGCTCGCCCTGAGTGGGGCGGCCAGCCGCTTTCCTGCCTTGCCTTCAACAAGAAAAGGGCGCTTGGCATACGCGACTGTAGACTGCGAAATTAGTGTCATTCGCGGACATTAAAAGGGGGACGCTGTTTCCGGCATGGCCTCGCAAATTACAAACTAAATTGTTGGAGTTTCGCAAAAGCGGAACGCAAGTCCGCGACCGAAACTTCCTAAGCAAGCGCGCCGCGGGCGCGTAAGCGCCTGCGGCATAATCCGCAACTAGTATTTACTAGGGCATCGGGTATATATCATCCGCTTCACCCGCCGTATTGCCGCTGACTCCTTCCACAGAGCCTGTAAACACGCCGTTATTAACATTAATAAACACGCCGCCGCCGTTGTTCTTTGCCTCATTGCCGCTGATTTCCCCGCTGGTCATCGTAAATGTCCCGCTACTAATATACACGCCACCGCCGTCGGATGCCTTATTATTGCCGTTGATTTTCCCGCCGTTCATCGTAAACGTGTCGCCGCTAATATACACGCCGCCGCCGTTGTGCGCCCCCGTATTGTTGCTGATTTCCCCACTGTTTAGCGTAAACGTGCTGCCGCTAATATATACGCCGCCGCCGCTGGCCGCCGTATTGCCGCTGATTAGCCCGCTGGTCATCGCAAATGTTCCGCCGCTAATATACACGCCGCCGCCGTTGTGCGCCCCCGTATTGTTGCTGATTTCCCCACTGTTTAGCGTAAACGTGCTGCCGTCCATATACACGCCGCTACCTAAGCCACTTGCCTTATTGCCGCTGATTACCCCGCCATTGCTCTCAAATACGCTGTCGCCGCTAATATACACGCCGCCGCCGTTGGACTGTGCTGTATTGCCGCTGATTAGCCCGCTGGTCATCGTAAATACTCCGCCTTTCATATACACGCCACCGCCGTCGTTGGCGCCCGATACCGCCGTATTATCGCTGATTGTGCCGCCGTTCATCGTAAATACTCCGCCTTCCATATACACGCCACCGCCGTTGTTGACGCCCGATACCGCCGTATTATCGCTGATTACCCCGCCGTTCATCGTAAACGTGCCGCCGTTCATAAGCACGCCGCCTGACTTGTTGTTTATCAGCGTTACCCCGTCGTTCATTGTAACTTTACCGTTATCGCTCACATTTAAGAGCGCTTCCGTAGCGGCGTATTCGCAACCGTCAATTACCAGCGGATTATCCCCCCCCCCCCCCCTCTAACGTAAGTACGCCGCCGGACTGTACATTAAAGAGGTGTTCTGAAAAATCATCAGTTCGCGTAATGCTACCGGCACTCAATGCCGTTAAAAGCTTTATGTTCTTGTTCTTAATTTCTATTGTCGAATCTATTTCAACAACCGGCTTGAGCAGGCTTATCACATTTTCAACACCGCCGCCCATAGCGCCGTCCACGGCTTTTTTTAGCGATGCGTATTTTCTTGTAAAATTACTTATGTTAAGCTCTACCTCAGAAACCGCCAATACCCCTTCCCCGTTTATACAATCAATACACATATTCTCGGATAAAAGCCCAAACTTCGCAACATCTTCGTCTTTAAGTTGCTTGCCTTCAGCGCGGTCGCGGTGTTCTAGCACGGTTTTTGGGCTTAAAGGGATAGGTCTATAGATTACCGCGGCCAAATCAGGAAGGTGGTACGGCTCAACTTTTATTGACCGCCCGACGAAATATACAAAATTATCTTCTTTAACCCATGCGTTGCCTCTCATAGTAAACTCCCCTAATGCAAAAACCCCTATAGGGTTTTCAACATTTAAGGCTTCATAATCTTTCCCATTCTTTTCTATAACGCCGCCGTTCATATCGAACATACTTTTTTCTTTAACCCATACGCCAGCCACGAGGTTATTTTTTATTTTCCCGCCGTTCATCTCAAATTTGCCGCCGTTGTCTGTGGTAAGCACCCCCATGTCGTTCCCGCTTATTACCCCGCTTTCCATATTAAAATAACCGCCGTCCCGAATCAGGACTCCTGCTTTTTCCCTATCTATAACTGATGAAGCTCCGTCCTCCAGAATGTCGCTCTTGTTATCTTTTAGCGTTACGCCTGTTGTTTTGGAGGCTGGCCAGTTGATTATGCTAAGCGTCCCGCTGTTCACCTCAATAAGTGGTCCGTGTGTATCATTTAACTCTCCTCCGTCTATCGTCAAATTTCCCGCCACCCCGCTCAGGGTAAGAGTCGCTCCACCGTCTATACTAAACAGGCTTCCGGTTTCCGGCTTCCTCGTCAACGTTATAGATTCCCTGTTGTACGAAACTATCATTATGTCCGCTGTAATCGATATATCCTTATCAAGCGTAAGGTCTTGCAATATGCTTATCGTGCCTTGTTTGTGTTCCCCGATGGACGCAATCGCGTCTTTAAGCTTGGGATAACATATTTTTTCATAGCCAACCACGCGCATCGCCTCCCCACGTTTCTGAAATTCGGCGTTTAGTTCTATGTCTTTACCGGCGCCGGGCATATTAAACGTCCATATATTGCTATAGTCTGTCTCAGGCGGTGGGGCTACACTCTCCTCGCCGCCGCCGACGGTTGCTTCGTATGAAATACTTGTGACTATAGATCCCTCGCCGGGGTATATATATAACGAAACTTTTATATTTTTTTCGTTTTTTTCGATTTTTGACGGAAACGGAATCACTTTTCCATCGTCTTCGTAGTATGGTGTAATGCTGTAATACTCGAGGGCGGCATCCAGTATTTCTATATAGAATTCAGCGTACTGCGCGTTTCTGTTTTTTGGGCGGATTGTTATTGGCCATTGTCCCACCTCTTTTTTAAAGCCTGTAACTTCGTAATCTGAGGCGTCCAATTCAGTCCAGTCGCCGGAAGGGGAGACGGCGCTTACTTTTAATCCTAGTTCTTTCCAGTCCGGTTCATCATCGCCAATATCGTCGATATAGAACGTATTGGGCCACGGCGGCGATACTATAATGAGGCGTTCTATTTGAGCGTCTTCATTGTTTGAGATTTTTTCTATTTCTTCAATTAAAGGTTTGTTCCAAACCTCGCATTGTGCCAAAAAGGCGGCGCAAAGAGCCGCAATCAACACTGTTTTTTTTGTTTTCGTAAAGCCGCCTCCGCTTTTTATATTGCGCTTGTTTAAAAACATCAAATTTCCGCTTCCGCTTGAAAAGGTTTTTAAACTTCCCCGTACTTTAGCCGGCAGCCAACCGGATTATTGAACGAGTTAATTTTAATTCTCTCCCCCGTTTCAGTCAATCACCCGCACCCGCGGGGGCGGCCAGCCGCTTCCCCCTATTGCGTTTGGGTCCGAAAAGGGCGCTTGGCATCCGCGGCTGTCTGCCCACGCCACAGCAATTCCGGTTTTGGATATGAACCTCCTCGCCGCAAGCGCGCCTAAGGTCAAAGACCGGCGTTTGCGGCGGGGGTATTAGACCCCACTGCGAATAAAAACATCTCTGTGTTCATAAAACGGATGCGTTTTACGCTGTCAACCGGGGTTTGCGCTCCGCGCAAACGGGTTTGCAAATGCAAACCTTGAAAAATCAAAAACGCGGGAGCGTTTTTGATTCGCGCAATGCGATTGAAGCGGAATTAAAAAGGACGGCGTTTTGCGCCGTCCTTTTTAATTATAGCGGAAAGCGCGGTTTTCGCCTGCGGCATCTGCCGCAGGTGAAAATGCGCCCGATTTCTGATTCTCTGAATTTATAAGCCATAGCCGTTTGCTCGGTTTCAGCCTTAACCAAGAGACGGGAAATCATTATCATTTAAGTCAAGAATATACGTGATAGAGGGCAAAAATATTAAATGTTGCAGGGACGCAGTCTTATTAGGCCGGACGATTTTAGTGTAGACGAACTTGACAAACTGTTTGAATTAACGTCGCATATAAAAGACGATAAAAACTATTTGCGTCAATCTTGTCGCGGCAAACTATTGGCATCGCTTTTTTTTGAGCCAAGCACGCGGACGCGGCTTTCATTCGAGGCCGCCATGCTGCGTCTTGGGGGCAGTGTTTTAGGTTTCGCGGACGCGGGGTCAAGCTCGGCGAGTAAAGGCGAAAGTCTTGCCGATACAATCCGCGTCGTCTCTTCATACTCCGATGTGATAGTAATGCGAAGCCCGAAAGAAGGCTCCGCTCTGCTGGCCTCGCAGTATTCTTCCGTTCCGGTGGTAAACGCGGGAGACGGCGGGCATCATCATCCTACCCAGACGCTCACCGATCTTGTTACAATCAAGCGCCTGCGCGGTGATTTTTCCATGCTCACAATCGGTTTCTGCGGCGACCTGAAATTCGGACGAACCGTACATTCACTCGCGACGGCGCTTTCCCGCTACGCGAATGTAAAAATGGTTTTTGTTTCCCCGGGTGAACTGAAAATTCCTGAATATATAACCTGTGATACGCTTAAAAAAAATAATATCGAATACACTGAAACCGACCGCCTTGAAAAAGTAATAGGCGATTTGGATGTTTTGTATATGACCCGCGTACAGCGCGAACGTTTTTTAAACGAAGAAGAATATATTCGTCTTAAAGATTCATATATATTGACGGCAAAACTGATGAAACGAGCGCGCGATAATTTAATTGTGCTGCATCCGCTGCCGCGTGTGAATGAAATTTCTGTTGAAGTCGATAACGACCCGCGCGCGGCTTATTTTAAGCAGGCCGAATACGGAATGTATATAAGAATGGCGCTGCTTGCGTCTATTATGGGAGTTGTATAATGCTCATCATAGATAAAATAAAGAACGGCATCGTAATAGATCATATCAAAGCGGGACAAGGCGTACGTATTTTTGAATGGCTTTCGCTTGGCAAATCGCCGCATACAATATCGTTTGTCGTGAATGCGTTTTCAACACTTATGGGCAAAAAAGATGTAATAAAAATTTATGACACGATAGATATAAATTATGACATACTGGGACTCATCGATCCCGACATAACGGTAAACATTATCGAAAATGAAATAGTAAAACAGAAAATTACACTGCAACTGCCGGAATCTGTTAAAAACGTCATCTTTTGCAAAAATCCGCGCTGCATCACGTCAACAGAAAAATATATACCGCATATATTTCACATTGCGGATAGAAAAGCGGAAACATACCGCTGTCAATACTGCGATGAAATACGCGGCGCGGAGGATTTTCGTTGAAAATACTTTTTCACGATTTCCATGTAGTAGACGCTTTTACCGATATTACAGGCGATGTTTTTGTTGACGGCGAAAGTATTGTTGACGTTATTCCAGAATCGGAACCGCGCCGTCAGTTCGCCGCGGACATTGTGTTGGAAGGAGGCGGGCGGCTTGTGCTTACAAGCGGCTTTGTCGATATGCACGCCCATTTTAGGGAGCCGCCCCCCCGTCAATACGGCGGACACGGACCCTGCGAAAAAGAAACATTGGAAGCCGCCTCTCTCGCGGCGGCTCGCGGCGGCTATACCAGCGTAGTCTGCATGGCAAACACGAATCCGCCAATAGACAACGCGGAAGCCGCGTCCGCCATAAAATTTATGGCGGACGCGCTTGGCATAATTAAACTTTATCCGGCAGTATCGCTTAGCGAAAAAATGAACGGTAAAAAACTCTCTCCGTACTTGGCGGAGAAAAAACCTGTTGATAAACCGGCGGATACTTCAATTTATGGACATAGTTATGGACATTATAGTTATAGCCCTTATAGACCGCCGCTGGTCTCCGAAGACGGCAAAGACATTGAAAACGATGAATTGTTCACCGCGGCCATAAGAGCGGCGGCGGAACATAACGCCGTTGTTTCGTGCCACTGCGATTTAGACGGCGAGGATGCCGCCGTTGAGCGGGCCGTTAAACTGGGCGGCGGCGCGGGAGGCATCCATATAGCGCATATTTCCACAAAAGGGGCGGCTGATATTGTACGCAAACATAAAAAAACACAAGCTCTGACTGCGGAAGCTACCCCGCATCATATTTCACTTACAAAATACGACGCGGACAACGCGGGCGCCGGGACTTTCGGCAAAGTCGCGCCGCCGCTTCGCGGCGAGACAGACCGCCTTGCGGTAATTGAAGCGCTTAGAGACGGCGCAATAGACGTTATAGCCACCGACCACGCGCCGCATACCCTAGAGGACAAGCAAAACGGAGCGCCCGGCTTCAGCGGCCTTGAAACCGCTTTTGCCGTATGCAACACCGTCCTTGTAAAAGAAAATAATTTTTCAATGCAAAAACTTTTTTCACTGATGAGCGCCGCGCCGGCGCGTATACTGGGATTAAACGGGTGCGGTTCCGTCACGAAAGGCAATCACGCGGATATTGTTATATTGGACACAGAAAGAGAAAACGTAATAAACAGCAGTCTGTTTGCTTCACGCGGGAAAAATACGCTGTTTTCAGGCAGAAAATTTCTAGGTGTCGTGATGTTGACACTATGCGGCGGCAGAATCACGTACCAGTCGAGTTTTTAGCCGCAGGTTTTAGCGGGAGACTGACTATTTTGGCTTGCGGGAATTAAGGCTTCCAAACAACTCGAATGGAGAATTGTAAATGAAAAACGAAGAAACCATTAAAGATAAACTCAGACGCGGCGGCATTTTTGCGTTTGTCGCGGCGCTGCATATTTTTCTGCTCTTTTTTATCGTTTTTACGATTGAAGTTACCGCCGGCCCCGTTGAAACATTCAGCGCCGTCATGAAACTCGCCGACATAGAGGAAGAACCCCCGCCCCCGCCGCCTGAACCGGAGCCGCCTAGACCTCTGCCCGCGCCCGTGAAAATGACCGCGCCAGTCGAACAAAAAATAATAGAAACCGCCGCCGAAACCATCATTGAAGTTGATGAAACTCCGGTAGAAATTGCCGTAATAGTCCCGTCCGCCGCCCCCGCGCCCATACGTTACACGGAGGAGTATTTGCCTCAGAACAAAGTCTCCGTACTGCCCCGGCTTAACGAGAAAGACATACTTTCCCGTCTGATTTATCCGCCCATAGCCCTCCGCTCCGGTCTTGAGGGTGTCGTTTACCTCGAACTTTACATAGACCGCGAAGGGCAGGTACGGCGCATCGTGATACTAAAAGAGAATCCCCCCGGCAGAGGTTTCGGCGAGGCGGCCATAAAAGCGTTTGAGGGGCTTCGCGGCAAACCGGCGCAAGCCAATGGCGAGGCTGTCGCGGTGCGCTACCGCTATCCCGTGCGCTTCCAAATTAAATGACAAAAAATTGAATAAGGAATTTGGGCGCATCGCCGCGATGCGGCGACCGGGCTATCCGCTATAATTAAATAGGACGGCGTAAAACGCCGTCCTATTTAATTCCGCTTCTATCCCTTGCGCGGCATATCTGAAAACTTTATTCGCAGTGGGGTCTAATACCCCGCCCTTTAGGGCGGTTCGAGTTGGCAACGCCAACAAAAATTAGACGGGTTTGCGTCGCAAACCTACACAGTTAAATAATTTCCTTACCCGATCGAACCTCGTCAAAACAGGCAACGCTTACGAGATACCTCGCCCTTTAGGGCGAGGAGGTTCATTTCAAAACCCGAAATAGCGCTTATAACTGCATAAGCGCAAGACGCGCCGCTTCCTGCTCCGCGTGTTTTTTATTTTTGCCCATACCCGGACCAAAAGTCCTGCCGCCGCAACTTACCTCAATCCAAAAGTAACGTTCATGCTCCGGACCGGCGCGTTTAGCAAGACGGTAACTTGGATAGTCCTTAAATTTGCGCTGGCAAACTTCCTGTAAATGAGATTTATAATCTTCTTTTCCCTTGTTTTCTCTAACCTTGTCAATTTCAGGGGCTATACAACGGCTTATGAATAAAGAAGCCGCCTTAAAACCGGAGTCTATATACAAAGCCCCAAACAAGGCTTCAAGCGCGTCGGCTAACAAAGCCTTTTTTCCCCTGCCGCCGGAAAGCTCCTCGCCGCGGCCAAGAACCATCATCGTATCAATTTGCAGTTCACGCGCGATACCGGACAAAGTTTCTTCAGAGACAACAATAGATTTTATCTTAGCAAGCTCGCCTTCGTTACTTTCTGTTAAACCATTGTACAACAAACTGGCCGTTACCGCGCCGAGAATAGCGTCCCCCAAAAACTCTAAACGCTCATTGTTTACTTTTGAGTGAGCTTCATTTGAGATAGAACGATGTACAAAAGCAAGATGCAAAAGCTCGATATGCCGGAACTTTATACCTACATTATGTTGAAACACGCAAAGCTCTTTCTTTCGCGCATCGCTGATAATAGGAAGGCCGGGGAGTTTCATTTACTTTTTTGATTTTATAAATTCGTATGCGTCTCTTACGGTTTCAAACTTTGTTGTTTCCTCATCCGGAATTTTGATACCAAGCTCTTCTTCAATAGCGTAAACCAGTTCGTAGGTATCCAAACTATCCGCGCCAAGGTCCTGACGGAAAGAAGCGTCAAGCGTTATCTTAGACGGGTCAATATTCAATTTACCGGCGATAATTTTTTTTAACTGTTCGTACAAATCTTCCATAAAAATGCAAGCTCCTTAATTTCTTAAACCTAAACATTAGGTTTTATTATCTGTTTACCGCGGTAAAAACCGCATTTGGGACAAACTCTGTGCAATATAATCTTATTACCGCAATTATTGCACTCGACTGTGAGCGGCGCGTCAAGACGCATATTTATAGTCTGCCGCCTGCTCGTCCGCGCTTTTGATGTTTTTGATCTTGGTACTGCCATATATAACCTCGCAACTTCGCAAATCCGCGATTAAATTACTATAACAAAAACGTTATTTTTTGTCAATCTAGGTGGATGACGGGGTTTGAACCCGCGACAACGAGATCCACAATCTCGGACTCTACCACTGAGCTACATCCACCTCGACATTATGTTAATTATCCACATAACAGCATATCTGGTCAATAGGGCGCGGGACGCTCAACAGGGCTTCTGCATTTACTCTTTTTTGAGCCTTTTAGTGGGATACATTGCCAAAAAATCATATAATTTTAGCCATACGGTGGGACTGATATGATTAAATGGACTAAAAACAACCGGTCA
>JAITDS010000137.1 GCA_031282435.1 Spirochaetaceae bacterium | reverse complement strand
GAATCCAGAATACGCGATACGGATATGGCGCACGAGATGATTGAGTATACAAAGAATCAGATACTAAGTCAAAGCGGAACCGCAATGCTTGCGCAGGCGAATCAAAGAGCGCAGACTGTATTACAACTCCTGCAATAGCGGCGGCGGTAATGATTAAGATTCGAGTACAAAGCGCGGACGGTATAGTAGAAACGAATACCGTTTGCCCCGGATGCTGGGTAGACGCCCAAGATGTCGATAAAGCCGATATGCTGCGGCTTGAGCAGGAATTCGGCATATCCGGCGATCTGTTGACGGATATAATGGATATTGACGAACAATCGCGCATAGAGCAGGAAGACGATTACATTTTAATCATCGCCGGCCTGCCGGTCTGGGACAACAACAACGGGATATCCTGTTTTACAGCGCCGCTTGGAATGATTTTATTTCCGGATAAAATTGTTACAGTCTGCCAGCGTTCAAGCGACGCTTTGCGTGATATGGCGTCTAACCGCATAAAAGGATTTTCGCTGCGGAGCCAAAACGCTTTTGTCCTTAATATGCTAAGCCGCGCCGCTTATACTTTTTTGCGCGCGTTAAAAGAACTTAACCGTAATTCAGCGGAAATTGAAACGGCCCTGCAAAAATCTATTCACAACAACGAATTGGTTCAACTGCTGATGCTTCAAAAATCGCTTGTTTATTTTACTACGAGCATAAAATCTAACGGGCTTTTGCTTGACAAGATACAGAAACAAACATTTCTCCGTCTAAAAGAAGATGAACAAGATTTGCTGGAAGACGTGATTACGGAAAATGTCCAAGCCATGGAAATGGCAAATATTTACTCGTCAATTTTGACAGGAACAATGGACGCTTTTGCAAGCGTTATTTCAAATAATCTTAATATAGTGATGAAACGCCTTGCCATCGTGAATATTATACTGCTGATACCGACTGTAATTTATAGTTTTTACGGAATGAACGTAGAGCTTCCGTTTCAACACAATGTTTCCGCCGTAACCGGCATCATAATAGTAAGTCTTATCGCTTCGGCTGTGGGCGTAGTGCTTCTTAACATTAAAATGACTTTCAAAAAAATGGCTTTCAAAAATCGAATGAACCACCTCGCGGCAAGCCGCGAGGTATCTTGTAGGCGTTGAAATTATTTACGTGGTTCGTTCTGCAAGGAAATTATTTAACTGTGGGGTCTACTACCATTTTTTATTTGGCGTTGCCAGATCGAACCGCCCTAAAGGGCGGGGTATTAGACCCCACTGCGAATAAAAAAATGATACACCGCCGCGAGCGCGCGTTTTGTGTTGCGGCGTATCAAACCACGATCGCGAATAACATAAAACGGTTTGTCCGGCGGGATCCGCGGCGCAGCCATATACAAGAAAAATTATGTTTAATACAAAATTGTTTTTTAAAGCCGTTACATATTCTGTTCCGGTACTTTTGGGCTATATTGCCATAGGCACGGCATTCGGGCTAATGATGTTTGAAGCCGGTTATCCGTGGACGCTTTCGTTGTTGATGAGCGTTATTATGTATGCCGGCGCCGGTCAATATATTGCCGTGGGGCTTTTTGCTTCCGGCGCGGGGCTTATTGAGGCCGTTATTGTCCAGTTTGTAATTAATGCGCGCCATATAGCCTACGGGATAACCATGTTCAAGAAATTTAATGCGGCGGGCCGTTTTAAGCCGTACCTTATATTTGCGCTTACCGATGAAACGTTTGCGATTCTTTCATCAATGGATAAGGCTCATTACGGCGGTGATGAACGCGAGGCCGGCCTTTTTATGCTGTATGTATCCTTGTTGAATCATTTGTACTGGATTTCGGGAACTATAATAGGCGCGTTTGCCGGCGCTTTTTTGCCGTTTAGTTTTGAAGGAGTATCGTTCGCGCTTACCGCCCTGTTTATTGTACTTATGATAGAACAAATACTGCGCGTAAAAAAAATCATGCCGTTTGTTATTTCCGCGGTCGCGGCTATACTCGCCACGGCCATACTTCCGGCGCGTGTCTCATTACTTTCGGCGCTTGCCGCCGCGCTTGCCGCCGTTCAGATTTTTTCTATTCCAAAAACCTCGCGGAGAAAATTGTAATGCTGCCTTTAAGCGAAACGGTCATATATACGTTCATTATGGGCGCGGTAATTTTCTTTTGCCGCGCAATTCCGTTCATATTTTTTGGCGGAACAAAAACGGACGGGCAAGCGGAAAATAAATTCCTGCTCTTTATCGAAAAAACCGCTCCACCTGTGGCGATGACGGTTCTATGCTTCAACGCGCTTACCGCCCCAATCAAAGAAAATCCAGCCGCCGTCCTGCCGGTAATATTAGCCGCCGTTCTGACCGCTATGCTGCATATTTGGAAACGAAACGTCCTTTTAAGCATTTTTAGCGGAACAGCCCTTTTTATGATACTTCAACGCTTTCTTCCCGTTAATTTTTCCTAGTCTTTTTGTATTCCTCATTTACTGCCAACAGTTCACCTGTGATCCACCACGCAGGCGTACATTTTGGCGGGACCGTGTATAATTTTGTACTGCGGGTTTGCTTCTAAAACGATTCTTTCCAAGACTTCGGGGTCGTCAGGCAAATGGTATGTACAGATGGCTAGTTTAGGCGCGAATCTTTTTAATGTGTCCACCGCGCCGCGCAGCATATCGCGCTCCGCTCCCTCAATGTCCGCTTTAATGAAGTCAATGCGCGGAATATTATTGTCTTTGACAAATTTGTCTATACTTGTTAGTTTGATAGTTTCAATGACTTTTTGTTTTTTCGCGGATATATTCATCACCGTAAAACCGATACTTCCAAGCATCGAATCGTACAAAGGCAGATCATGATCGCCGTCTCCCAGTCCCTTATTCACGGCGATTATTTTTCCGCCGTTCAAAACTGATGTTTTCTGTAATTCCGCGAATGTTTCGCCTCCCGGTTCAAACGCGTACACGACCGCGCCTTTAGAAACGGCATAGGCGCTAAAATCCCCTATCCACGCTCCGGCATCTATTACTATATCGTCTTTTTCTACTATTACGCTGAAACTTCCGTCCGTGTAACCGTACGGTCCCTCGCGTGAATATTTTGCGGCACTATCAACAACGCTTTTATCGTAGTTGTCATCAAACAGGCACGGTACGAAGAATGTATCGAAAAACACTCCGCACAGTTCGCTGTACAGGCGTTTGTTTCGTGTTACATCCGGTAGCTTTGCTCCCGCAAAATCAAAAAAAGCGCCTTTTTCGCCTTTTAATTTCAGGTATTTACGCTCAAAACCCTTCATATCAGGCCGGTTTAGTTCCTTCATCGTGAGGTCGTAGCGCGAGAAGTAAAGGCGCATCTTTATTGGAAAAGGCAAGTATTTCATTAGGAGGTTAATCACCGGCGCAGGTAAAAACTTGGCCCTCATTAAAAAGTGCAAGATTCGGGCAAGCTTCATTTTGCCCGTCCTTTCGTTGGTATAGGTAATCCGCGGTAAGTACGAGAAGGATAGTTAATGAATAAACGGGTTCTAAACGCTTTTGAACAAGGAATATTCTCTGAAACCCTGCCCGCGTTTTCAACTACAGATTCGGGGGGGGGGGGGGTAAATTATGGGTATTGTTTCAATTTAAAAAGGATATTGACACAATATAAACATCATAAAAAAAAAAATAAAGGCATTAAAAGCCGCGGGTAGAAATTATA
>JAITDS010000244.1 GCA_031282435.1 Spirochaetaceae bacterium | reverse complement strand
AACGCCAAATAAAAAATGGTATTATACCCCACAGTTCAATAATTTCCTTGCAGAACGAACCACATAAATAATTTCAACGCCTACAAGATACCTCGCGGCTTGCCGCGAGGTGGTTCATTCCGCTTCTATTCCTTGCGCGGCTCAACGCGCTTCGCGCGTTGAGCTTTGTAGTTAAAGTGAAAGCGGCTTGATTTTACGGAGTTTTCGTCCTAAAAATCCTTGCGGAACGCAAACTCCGCGCAATCTATGTTTTTCCGCTTACAACTGTTCGCTGAACTTAAAGCGTACTACGACAATACCGCTTCCGCCGCTTCCGCCGTTAGCGTTCCAAGCGCCCTGCCCTCCGTTGCCGGTATTTGCGCCGCCGTTACTGCCTGTCTTTTTTGTTTCGTCGCTTGCCCCTGCAACGGGTGCCGCTGTCTTACCGCCCGCGGCATAAGTTACCGAAGAGCCGGTAATCGAACTCGCTTTGCCTGCTCCGCCAGTGTTATTGTTGTTATTCGCCGTTTGCATATTAATCCATTCGCCCGCGCCGCCCGCGCCGCCTCCTCCTCCGGCATAATCGCCGGCATTAGTACCATAACCGCCGGCATTGCCGTAATTACCTCCATTCGTACCCGTGCCGCCGCCTGTTCCTTTTGTCGCTGTAACAGCACCGCTTCCGCCGCCGCCGCCCGAAGAACCGCCGGAAGATCCCGGACTACAATTTCCGTTGCCGTTATGCGTTCCTCCCCTGCCGCCGCCATAAGCCGTAATACCTGTACCAAATTTTGAATTGCTGCCATTAGTGCCGTCGGATGCGGTCTCCTTTGGCCCCGCACAAGTACCGCCTGAGCCGCCGCTGCCGACTTCAACCGTATACTCATCTGCTGTAAGAGCGTAATCCGTATTTTCTACCATACCGCCCGCGCCGCCGCCGGAAGACGGGTAATTCCCTCCTCCCGCGCCGCCGCCGCCGCCAACCGCAAGCACCCACGCCGTTAAGTTGCTAGGCCGTCTGCCGTTGTAGAACGTTAGTTTGCCGCTTGTTGTAACCGCCGTGAACTGGTGTATTTCCTCCCATACTGAACTGTCTCCGGTGCCGCTTTTTCTTATTACTTTAGTATTATTCCCGCCGCTTGCCATCGGTTTATCTGTAGTATCCTTGCTGAACGTTATTTTGTACGTTTTAGCGGGAGTGGCGGGATTTGGAGAGGTAACTATGAACTCCGCGCTGTTCTGAGCCGTACCGTTTGAAATATCGCTGTTGGCAACCGTTAAAAGGGGCGATGTAGCGCCGGATATGGCGTTTATTAAAGGCGTCCCAAGGGATGCGCCGTTATAGGTGAAACTTGCGCTAATTTTTACCCTAACGTTTACATCGGAAGTTTCAAATACAAACTTCGGTATAGACGACGTATAGTTTAGCGTGCTTCCGCTTACAGTCTGGTTTATCTTCGCTTTTACGGTGCCGTAAGTCGCGTCAATCGCCGTGATTTCCAGTTCTCCCGCGTTCCATTTCGCGTAAACGTTTTTGTCAGCCAAAAGCTGTCCGCCGGTATATTTTGACCCGTTGCCGCCCGTGTTTTCATACCAGCCTTCAAAACCCCAGTATTGTCTTGTTATCTGCGGTAAAGCGTTTTCCAGTACGTTTACATCGGGATAGGTAAACAGCATCATATTGTACGATGACTCGCCCGCCGCCTCGTTTTTATAGAAATATAGCCGGTATGTTTTTGCGTTCCATATAGGAGATACCGTTATATTGCCGGTTATCGGCGTATCCGGCCCTAAAGCCGAGTTAAGAGCATGATCGCCGCCCGCGCTCACAACATACCAAATATTGTCCGATTGATAATGAGGTCTATCCCCTATTTGAGGGAAACTGCTTTCCGCTTCCTGTACTGTCTTGTTATACTCTACCGGAATAGCCTGCGGATTGTGAGCGTCGTCATTGTTCCAGTTAAAAGTTACCGTGTAAGTTTTTGGCTCCCACTTAGCGTAAACCGTCATGTCCTCAGTAACTATCGTATTCCTCGTGAATTCAACGGGAGCCGCGCCGTTTCCGTAGTACCAATGGCCGTCCGTAGTGTAGTGCGTTCTCTCTTCCACTGGCGGTAAATTCCCCGAAACCTTATATTCACCGTCCGCATCCGGCTGAGCCAGCATCGTCGTATATATGTGGCCGGGGTACGGTTCAAACGTTACCAGTTTGGATCCGGCAGGTCTGTTCTGCCAAAGCGCGTACACTGTTTTATGGTTTGCGTCAATGGGGCTAAGTCCGGGTTCAAACCGTTTAGGGTCGTTAGACGCGGGAACGTTTGAATCGTTGACGTTATTCCTTTTGTCTGTAAACCAGCCTAAAAATCCTACATAGCCTTCGGGCGCTTGCAGCGTCATCGTTTCCGGCAGTGTTACGGTGTTGGGTTTGTCTTTTGAGTAAGTAAATTTTTCGGTATGAGAGGTTTCGTTCCCGTTGTTCGTTCCGCCGTTGAAGTCAAACGTAAAATCCCATTCATCCCCTTCCCAATGTCCGTACACCGTAATATCTTCGGTAACCTGAGTGGAGGAGGTGAAAGGCTCACCGCCCGACACCGCTGTAAACCACGTTGTATCTGACGGAACCGCGTGATAATTTTCAGGGCCGCCGCTTACTTTCGGGAAACTGCCTTGAGGCACGTAATACGCGCCCTCGGCATCCGGGACGGCCTGCCGCTTAAAGCCGGGTGAGTTTTCCGTGTTGTAAGGCACAAACGTTACAATTTTTACGTCCGGGTCAAGTTCCTGCCACCATGCGTAAAGGGTTACGTCTTCTTTTATGATAGTGCCTTCCGTGAAGTTACCGTTTGGAATAGCATCGCCTTTGCGAAGGTAAGAGGCAGGCTCGGGCGGCGCGATTTCCTGTTCTTTCGGCTCTTCATAATCGTCAGAATATTCTCCGTCCGGCGCGGATTCGGAATTGGAAGAGCTAATTTCCGGTTCCGGCTCTATTTCGGGTGTCGGATACGTGTACCATCCGACCAGCAGCATACCGCCGCGTTGTATACAGTTACTCGGCAGATTGACCGAAGCGTCTTCATTTATAGCGGTTTTAAGGAATTCTTCATAGCCTTCCGTCCAGAAGCCGCCCTGCGGTTTATAAAAGACTTTAAGGCCGCTTGCCGCGCCGGAACCTTCTCCGGTTTTTGTGGTGCTGTCCTTAGTCTCCGTACCGGCGGCGCTGTCGTAACTTAGGCTGTCGGACGAATCGCCGCAGCCCGCCGCCGCTAACGCCGTCAGCGCCAATGCGCCGAAGGCCGCCTGTAAAAAGCGTTTTTGTTTCATAAGAAACCTCCATAACAAATATTGATAGAGCCGCCGCCGTGTTAAAATGAAAATGCGGCTTCCGCGAGGGAAACGATAAAAAAGCGTCAAACATAATTAATTTCACGCCGAAAGCACCGTAATAAGGGTGAAAATAAGGTGTTGTAAAATTGTCTAAAACCGGTGTTTTGTGGAAATCTATGTAAGAATATTTACGCGGAAATCGGTGGGGGGGGGGGGGACGAAAAATTAGGCAAAGCACCCCAAAAAACGCAATGAAAGTAAACGGTAAACCGCATAAAAAA
>JAITDS010000231.1 GCA_031282435.1 Spirochaetaceae bacterium | reverse complement strand
AATTCAGAATGTAATTTTAGTAATATGCTAAGCTTGTTGTAACTATTCAGCGGGGGGAAGTCGCGGCAGGGGGGCGCGGCCCACCGCCCCCCCCCACCCCCCCCCCCGCCATACCGGCGGTAAGCCCCCCCCCCCCCCCTCTGAATATTTACAGCAAGTTTAGCACATTGCCTAAAAGTGGCCGGAAATCGGGCTATCCGCTACAATTTGACCGCTAAAGCGGCTACGCCTGTTCAGCGATGAAAAAATCGCCGGACGGCAAAATAGTTTACCGGACGGTTTTGTGCTTCTACCCTTTGCGCGTTTAATTATATTTTTATATTGTTGCGGCGCCGCAGTCTAAAGCAGGCCGCTTACTTTTACTTGGCTGAAAATTATGACAAAGAATTTAACAGTAGGGCCGCCCGGCCCTCTTATATTGGCTTTTGCTATACCGCTTGTTATAGGAAATTTGTTCCAGCAGTTTTACAGCATGGCGGATTCTTTTATTGTGGCAAGGACTATCGGCATGGAGGCTCTTGCCGCGATTGGTTGCACGGGTAGTTTAAGCTTTTTGATACTTGGTTTTATCATGGGTGTTACATCGGGCGCGGCTATAATCACGTCCCAGCGTTACGGCGCCGGAGACGAAGCCGGCGTTAAAAACAGTTTTTCGGCAAGCGTTTTAATATGCGCGGCTGTTACCGTTCTGTTAATGATTATAAGTATAGTCGCGTTGCGTCCGTTGCTGCGTCTTTTAAATACGCCTACTGTTATTTACGAGGGCGCTTACCGCTATTTTGTGGTTATACTTTGGGGTATGCCCGCGCTGACTTTATTCAACCTGCTTTCAAACATGATGCGCTCCGTAGGCGACAGCAAGACTCCGTTGTATTTTCTTGTGCTTGCCTGCTTTATCAACATAGTTCTTGATTATCTTTTCATTCTTGTATTTAAAAGCGGTGTAATAGGGGCGGGTATTGCGACGGTTATAGCCCAGCTTTTTGCCGGATTTGCTTGTATTCCTGTAATAAAAAAACGTTTTCCGCTACTTGCCGTCAACTTTAGAGATTACAAAGTTGATAAAGCGGAAATTATGCGGCATCTAGCGGTAGCGATTCCAGTGGGTTTCCAATGGAGCATCATCGCTATAGGGGCGGTTGCGGTTACTTTCGCGTTGAACGGGCTTGGTTATGCGGCGGTCGCGGCTTTTACTACGGGTCAAAAGATAGACCAGTTGGCCACTATGCCGCTTAGCTCTTACGGTCAAGCGATGACAACGTTTACCGCGCAGAACTTTGGCGCAAAAAAGTACGGGCGTATAAAAAAAGGTATGGTGCAGGGTTCTATATGCGCTCTCATTTTTAGCATAATTATGGGTCTTGTATTTTTCTTTTTTGGCGATAAAATATCGACGATTTTTTTGCGGGGAGAGCCGGAAGCGATTCGTCTGGCGCACACATATCTAAAAGTAATCGGCGTATTTTTTGTTTTTCTTGCGATGCTGTTTTGTATCCGCCAGACGATACAGGGTTTGGGCGATAGTCTTACACCCACTCTTGCCGGTCTTATGGAGCTTATTATGAGGACGTTTGCCGCATTGATTTTAACTTCTTATTTTGGTTATATAGGTCTTTGCTTTGCGAGTCCGCTCGCTTTTATAGGCGCGCTTATTCCGCTTACCATTGCTTTGCGCGCGAAATTCAACCATCTAAACCGTCTCGAATTGAGTGAGCGTAAGCGTATTGTATAAGGTGTAAACCTCTGTTGTTTCTTAGGGCCGGAGTAGGGGGGGGGGGGGGTATCGGAGTGTTGCGGGCAATGCCGGTTTCGGATATGAAGTTGTTCAAAAACTTCAGTTTTTGCAAGCCAAGCATGGCGGCCATGCTTGGCTTGGCCAACAAGCGCTAAAAACTTGTTCGATAAGCGACCGGGTTATTCGCAGTGGGGTCTGCGCTCTCCCGCCCTTTAGGGCGGTTCGAGTTGGCAACGTCAAATAAAAAATGGTAGTAGACGAGTTTGCGCCGCAAACCTCAACGGCGGCTATTCGTTCCATGAACCGAATTTACGGATTTTTTGATTACGATAGCGGACAAGCACGGCGGGAGAGCGGCTGCATAAATGGTCAAGGTCGCGCGCTATCACGTCTCTTATATTTGCGGCGGTAAAATCAGGGTCATTCTGAGCGCCGCCTTCCGGTTCGGCTATTATCCCGTTTATAACGCCAAAACTCAAAAGATCCCGGCTTGTCAACCTAAGCATGGCGGCGGCTTCTTTGGCTTTCGTAGAATCATGCAGCAAAATTGACGCGAAACCTTCGGGGCTAATTACCGAATATATAGCATTTTCCAGCATATAAATTTTGTCGCCAACGCCTATGCCAAGAGCGCCGCCGGACCCGCCCTCTCCTATTATTATGCAAATTACAGGGACTTTAAGTTGACTAAAATCACGAAGATTGCGGGCTATACCCTCTCCAATGCCGCGCTCCTCCGAGCCAAGTCCGGGGTATGCTCCTGCCGTATCCACAAAAGTTATTATAGGCCGGTGGAATTTTTCCGCCTGCTTTGCAAGCCTCAGAGCCTTACGATAGCCTTCAGGATTGCCCATGCCATGGTTGCAGAGCATATTTTCCTTGAATGTCCGGCCTTTCTGGTTAGCGATAATCGTAACGGGGCGGCCTTCAAAAAACGCCAATCCGCCGATAATCGCGGGGTCATCGCCAAAAAGTCTGTCGCCGCGCAGTTCTATAAAACCGTCAAAAATAAGAGTTATGTAATCTATCGCGTTAGGGCGATCCGGATGACGCGCAAGTTCCACACGCCGCCAGACAGTCTCGCTTTCCGAGCTTGCCCGGATTTTCGTCTCTAAAACCCTTATTTCTTCGGTAATGTCAATCCCGCTCTCTTTAGCTGTCCGTTCTATTTCTTCTAATTTTCTGCGTATCGACTCAGTGTTCACTGTATAATCCTTGATATTGAGTGGAATGTAATTCCAACAACGAAGAAAGAACGCGGCGCTGCTCCTTGCGGGCGGCTATCAAGTCAACAAAACCGTGTTCCAACTGGAATTCGGCGCGTTGAAAGCCTTCCGGTAATTTGGCGTGAATTGTGCCTTCGATGACGCGCGGCCCGGCAAAACCTATTAAAGCGCCGGGTTCGGCTATTATTATATCCGCAAGCATGGCGAAAGAGGCTGTAACGCCGCCTGTCGTGGGGTCGCATAGCACGGTAATGAACGGCACGGCGGCCTTGTCCATCTCCGCCGCCACGCTTGCTGTTTTCGACATTTGCAGCAGCGAAAAAATCCCTTCCTGCATCCGGGCGCCGCCGGACGTTACATAAGCAATCAGCGGCAAGCCGTCTTTTATAGATTTAAGCATTGCCCGGCAGATTTTTTCACCGACGACAGACCCCATAGATCCGCCCATAAAGCTAAAGGACATCAACGCAAGTATGGCCGGACGTTTGCCTATTTCGCAACATCCGGTTATTACCGCGTCTTTCATACCGGTCTTTTCCATCGCGGACGACAACTTTTCTTCGTATGCCCAAAAATCAATCGGGTTTTGTGAGCTTAAGTTTCCGGAAAATTCAACAAACGAATCCTTGTCGCAAAGGTATTCAACGCGTTCAAATGGTTCCATCCGGTAATGATACCCGCAGCCCGGACAAGTCTTCAACTTGGACGCTATTTCAGCGGTGCTATACTGACCGCCGCACGCCGGACATGGTTCTATTATTTTTTCATCGTTTTGATTTGCCATTCTCTTTCACAATATATATTTTTTTTATTACCGCCTACCCGCCCCACCAGCCACCAGTGGCTTCCCTCCTTTGCGTTCAGTTTGAAAAGGGCGGTTGGCATACGCGGCTGTAGACTGCGGCCAGCCGGTCACCAGTGGCTTTCCTCTTTTGCGTTCAGCATGAAAAGGGCGTTGGCTAACGGGGTATGTTGCTTAAATTAGACAATCAGAATTCGGGCGCATTCCCGGCGCTTCGCGCCGGGAACCGGGCTATCCGCTCTAATTAAACGGGACGGCGTAAAACGCCGTCCCGTTTAATTCCGCTTCTATCCCTTGCGCGTCGCAAGCGCTTACGCGCTTGCTTAGTCAAAACCGTAAAGCATCCGGGCGCGGCCCCTCTCCGGCTTACAGGATTATAGATTCACAAAGCGCGGAGACGGCTTTGGCTTTCGAAGAGAGGGGGGGGGGGGGCTACGGCGGAAAAAAATCGCGGAATTCGAGCTAATTATTGAGGGCGGACAGTTCAGGGGCGGACAGCGGGCGGCTTTCTCCTTCGGCAAGACCGCCGAGCAGTACGGGGCCTATGCGGATGCGGCGCAGACTGACCGGATGCAGGTGAAAATGCGAAAACACGCGGCGGATTTCGCGGTTGCGGCCTTCGATAAGCACGATGCGTAGTTTTTTTCTGCCAAGTTGTTCAAGTTCGCGGGCGCGGTACATGACGCCTTCAATCTCGATGCCGGACAAAAAGCTGTCCGCCAGCCGTCCGTCTATCACGCCGGACGCTTCCACGATATATTCTTTCTCGATTTCCGAGCTTGGGTGTCCTAGTTTTGCGGCAAAATTGCCGTCGTTGGTGTATAAAATAAGGCCGCTGGAACGGTAATCAAGCCGTCCCACGCTGTACAGGCGCTCGCGTATTTCCGGCGGCAGTAAGTCTCCGGCAAGTGGGCGGTTTTCCGTGTCGCGGGCGCTGCAAATGTAAAGCGGCGGTTTGTTCAGCGCGATATAACGCATGGCGCTTTCGATATGGACGGGTTTTCCGTCAACGCAAACTGTGTCCGAAGGCAGGGCCTTTGAGCCTAGTTCCGTAACAACGACTCCGTTTACGCTTACCCTTCCGGCGGAAATCAGTTTTTCCGCGGCGCGGCGCGATGCGGCGCCGGCATGGGCAAGGTAAACCTGCAAGCGCAGGCTCTTGCCGTCAGTCTTGCAGTTCAAAACGCTCCGCCTCGGATTCATCCAATTTTGGCAGGTCCGCTATGCTTTCCAGGCGAAACAGGCTGAGGAATTCTTTTGTCGTGCCGAACTGTACCGGACGGCCGGCAATGTCCTTTTTTCCGGTTTCGCGTACAAGACCGCGTTCAACCAGCAGGCGTATCATGTTGTCCGCCTGTACGCCGCGAATGGCTTCTATTTCGGCGCGGGTTATAGGCTGGGAGTACGCGATTATGGCAAGCGTTTCCATGGCGGCGCGTGAAAGTTTAGCCATGTTTTTACGCCCGTAGCGTTCTTTCAGCATATCCCAGTAGCCTTTTTTGGGCGCTATGGTAATGCCGCCGCCTATTCTAACGATTTCTATGCCGCTTGCGGCTTGTGAATACCGCTCTTTTAGGATTTCGAGCGACGTCTCAACGGCGTTTTCGTCAAGCGAAGTGATTCGCGCAATTTGTTTTTCGTCTATAGGCTCCGATTCAAGAAATAAAACCGCTTCGACAATCGCGGCTCTGTAAGCGGCATTACCTAAATCTATTTCTAAAGGTATTTTCTCCGAATCTTCCGGGTCTGTCGAATCTTCCGCGTTTTCCGTGTCGTAGGCCTGTTTTTGGGACGCGCCGTCCAACTCGTCGCCGCCTGCGGAGTTTTCACCGGATAAGCCGGAGGCATCGGGGACAGCGGGTTTAGCGCCGGCGGTATCGGCTAGGTTAGCGCCGGCGGGGAAGATTTCAAAATCTAATTCGGCTTGAATGTCCTGGTCATTTTCCAAATTGTTCTTCCTCCGTCTCGTCCAAAGCCGTTTCCGGCTGAATGCCGCGTATCTGAATATCGCCGAATAGTTTATGCTGATAAATAGTGATAAGCCGGTATTTAACCGCTTCGAGTATTGCAAGAAACGCGCAGACTATGTCCATAATAGAGCCTTGCCTTACGATTAAATCCGTAAAACTGCACCCGCCCTTTTGTTCGATAAGTTCCGTCATCAACGCGATTTTTTCGTTAATCGAGACTTCCTCCCTCAAATCCATTATTCGCTCGCCGGAAAGGTGGGACATAATTGCCGAAAACGTGTTGAGCAGTTCCCAAACATCGGCCTTCTTCCATAGCGAGTCGTCATCGTCAAACGGCAGAACGCGCTGTAACTTTTTCCGTTCAACTATCCATTCCGCCTCGCGTTCCTTCTCCTCCATCAACTCCGACAGCTTCTTAAACTTTTGATACTCGATAAGCTGTTCAACAAGCTCCTGACGCGGGTCTTCAATCTCCTCGTCATCACTGAACTCAACCGGCAGCAGCATACGGGATTTAATATAAAGCAGTGTCGCCGCCATAACGTAGAAGTCCGAAAGCTCGTCAAGCTCCAGTTCGCCCGAAAAATTAAGGTAGTGTATGTACTGTTCGGTAATTTCCGAGATGGGAATGTCATAAAGGTTCACCCTGTTCTGCTTTATCAAAAAAAGCAGTAAATCGAGCGGCCCTTCAAATTCCTTTAACCTGAAATGATAAACGTCTTTACGCTCTTGCGGATTATTAAACAGCGGCGATTCCATCTGAAACCAAGTATAGCATAAAAGCGGCGGGTCTTTTCAAGCGGTATTGAAACGCCGCCGGCAATTTAACATTACAACTATTTTTTTTAATTCGGGCGCATTTTTGCCTGCTAAAAGCGGGCAAAAACCGGGCTTTTCGGGGCATGGCCGCGCCGCCACCGCAGGGGGCGGCGTGGCTGCCCGCCGCTACGCGGCGGCACCCCTACAATCCTTTCACATTTTCTATAAAACATTATTTCGCCTGTAGTTGCGCGGATTTTAAATTCGCGTTTCGCATAAAAAGGCGCAGTATTTGTTTTCCGCAGGATTAGCCCGCGGTTAGGTTATGGCTTAACGCCCCGTAACTGGCAAAGTGATTTACGG